>JAOZOM010000478.1 GCA_029933275.1 Anaerolineales bacterium
TGCCCGCGGCGAGTGCCATCAGCCCTTGATTCGAGCAGATATTGGAGGTGGCGCGTTCGCGTTTGATATGTTGTTCGCGCGGCGTGAGCGTTAGTACAAAACCGCGTTGCCCGCGAGAATCTACGCTCTCGCCGACCAAGCGTCCTGCCATTTTTCTCACAAATTTATTGCGCGTGGTGAAAAATCCGAGATAGGGACCGCCAAAGCTCATCGGGATGCCGAGCGGTTGCCCTTCGCCCACGACTATATCTGCGCCCATTTCACCGGGCGTTTTCAAGATACCGAGCGCAGTCGGATTTGCGACAACGCAGAAAAGTGCGCCCGCTTCATGCGTGGATTCTGCTAATTTTGTGTAATCGAAAATGCGACCGAAAAAGTCAGGATATTGGACGACAACCAGTGCGGTATCTTTGTCAATTAGGGGGATTAAATCTTCGGGACGAACGTGATTTGGGCTTGTCTCCGCGCTAACGAACTGAATCTCGGAGAACTGCGTGTATGTGTCCGTAGTCGCTCTATATTGCGGATGCACGCCCGTAGACATGACAACCTTTTTGCGTTTACCGCGGAATTTTGCCATCGCCATATTTACCGCTTCAGCAACCGCTGTTGCGCCATCATAATGGGAGGCGTTTGCTACATCCATACCAGTTAAATTGGCGATCAGCGACTGATATTCAAAAATCGCTTGGAGCGTTCCCTGAGAAATTTCAGGTTGGTAAGGGGTGTATGCCGTATAAAATTCGCTACGCAATAAAATATGATCAATCGCGGCGGGAATATAGTGGTTATAAACGCCTGCACCTAAAAATGAGATTAAATCATCTGTGGTCTCATTGGCTTGAGCAATCTCGCTCAACTCCGCCGCGACTTCCATTTCTGTGAGTGCGGGGGGCAGATCTAAATCGGGGTAGCGATGCGCGGCAGGAATGGCTTTGAAGAGGTCTTCCATCTTCTCTACGCCAATTGTTGCGAGCATCTCATCCCGTTCTTTCGGGGAGTGGGGAATATAGGTCATGTTTTTTTCTATCCAAACACGAAGAAGCACAAAGGGAATTTTTGGAACACGGATTTTACGGATTGTACGGAGAAAGACGTTAAGTTAAGGAGAAAAACTCCGTATTCTAAAAACTTTGTGATCTTTGTGTTTAAAATAGCTCTAGTCTCTATCCGCGCAATACTTCTCGTAGGCTGCCGCGTCCATCAACTCAT
>JAOZOM010000479.1 GCA_029933275.1 Anaerolineales bacterium
TGGGCGTTCTACGCGGCGAATAATATCATAAGTTTAGTGATGCCTTATCATATTTTGCTGGTGTGATTTTTCCCCTTAAAAGAAAAAAACGGTGCGAGGTTTGGGAAATCTGCACCGTTTTCTTCTTTTTAGCTTTTTTGCCTCTCAATCCATTTCTCAAGAGTCGTGTTTGGCGCGCCCAAAAGGGAATTTGCTTCGCTTGGATCGCCAAGCTCTCCTACTTTGTCAAAATAGGCAATCAACTTTGTCGCTTCTTTCAATTTTTTGCGATTGCCTAGATTTGCAAGCAATTGGGCTTGCCATAATTTCATCTGCATTATTTTTTCTTTAGGATAGCAGCTATTAATAAAGTGCTTGAGTGCATCCGGCAATTGCATCTTTTCAGGTCCGTGAATGAACAGTTTTTTCCCAACCGCACGGGTATCTTCATAAGATGCCGCCACCATTTTGCCCAAATCACCTGCTGCAAGAAAATGGATTCCGGGCGGATTTGAGCTAAGAATGATGAAGGCTCGATTCTCGTGAACAAAATTCTTTAAGGTTTCCATTGCCCAAGTCGGGCAAAAAATGGTGTTCGCTATTCCGCTGGCGCACAAAATTTCTTCGGTACGCAGTTTTGTATCAATCAAATCAAACCAGCGATTTGCCTCGAATGCGGTCGTTGCCGAGATATAGGTAATCCGCTCCAGCCCTGTACCAAACTCAATGACATGCTGCATTGCGGCGAATTCAACTTCTTGAGGTAAGCTGAGATGCACCGCGTTGCATCCTTTGACGGCTTTTCGGATATCTTCTCTATTTGACGCATTTCCTTCGATGATCTCAACCTTCTCCCCAAGCATTTGTTTTGCTTTTTCGCGATGACGCGCCAAAACCCGAACTTGCTTGCCCCTCTCCAACAGATGATTAGCGACCGGCAACCCCAACATGCCTGTTGCACCTAATACTAGAATTTTTTTGACCATTACCTCTCCTCTCTAAATAATTGCGCTTTAAGAATTATAGCACGTTGAAATTGTCAGACAACTGCTCTTTTTCCCTAGCCATCAGAAAAAAATTAGTATATAATAGAAGTTGTCTGACAACTTCAGGTAAAGGTATTATTCTCTACGACCATTATTTTTAGAATATCAGATATAAACCCTCAACTTTAAATTTTAAACCCCTAGGAGACCCAAATGGCTAAAATTGATTTAACTGTGATGAAAGAGC
>JAOZOM010000480.1 GCA_029933275.1 Anaerolineales bacterium
CAAGCTAAATCTTTAGATACGTTAATGGAACGTATCAAAGAAGCTATTGAATTGTGTTTAGAAATGGAAGAAGATGCGCCGCAAACTCAATTTGTTGGCGTTCAACGTATTGCTGTAGCCGTATGATGGCAAAACTTCCCCGCATATCTGGTAAGATGCTGATAAAAACTTTAAGGAAAAATGGCTTTGAAGTGTTGCGCATTAGAGGAAGTCATCACTTTTTGGCTCATCCTGATGGTAGAAGAACGGTCGTTCCTGTTCATGGAAATGAAACAATAGGTGCCGGTTTAATGTCAAAAATCTTACGAGACTGTGAAATTGAACGGGATGATTTTTCAAAGCTACTGAAATAATTTGGAAAATCAACTTTTAAGAGAATCAAAAAGCCTTCCGAGATTAATCCACGTCTTGGGAGGTTTTTGCTTTTAATTTGACATTCAATTTCGCACATGATAGACTAGTCTTAGACTGGTCTAAACAAAAGGAGTTTCTTATGGCAACCACAATCGGAGCCTATCAAGCTAAAACTAATTTTGCTCAACTTATTGAGCGTGCCGCAAAGGGTGAGAGAATCACAATCACTAAATATGGTGTTCCTGTTGTTGTGATGTCACCTGTTGAGGTAAAACCCGCACGTCCCATTTCCGAAGTAATAGAGGACCTAAAAACTTTTCGGCGTTCTTTGCGATTAGAAGATAATTTGCGCGAAATAATAGAAGAAGGGCGTGCGTAATGGCTTTTTTTGTGCTAGATACTTCGGTCACGATGGCGTGGTGTTTTGAAGATGAGAGCAATCCTTATGCCGATCTAGTTTTAGAGAGCTTAGCAGAAAACACTGCCTTAGCTCCCGAAATCTGGCTTCTAGAAGTGAGCAATGTGATTGTTACTGCCGAGCGTCGTAAAAGAATGACAAAAGCCGACAGCGTGCGTTTTCAAGAGCTATTGAAGGAGTTATCCATTCAAATTGAAAGTTCCACGCAACAACGTATATTTGGCGAAAACTTAGACTTAGCGCGTGAGCAACATTTATCTAGTTACGATGCTTCTTATCTCGATCTTGCCATGCGTGCAGGATGTCCTGTTGCCACATTAGATAATGCCCTAAAAGAAGCAGCAAAACGCTGTGGAGTTCCCATCTATTTGGAATAAGTTACCAGAAGTTGCGGAATCAAAAAGCCTTCCGAGATTAATCCACGTCTTGGGAGGCTTTT
>JAOZOM010000481.1 GCA_029933275.1 Anaerolineales bacterium
TCGTTTTATTTTTTGCATCAAGAGATACGTCAAAGCCTAATGCTTTGAGCGCATTCGCAAAATAACGCGAATCATCTGAGAAAAGCGCGTTAGAAAGGGTTGTTTTTCCCTCCGCAAGCGCGGCGATGAGCAAGGCGCGGTTTGTCAACGATTTTGACCCAGGCACGCGCACGCTGGCGTTGAGGGGGTGGGTGATGGGAGTGATTGTTTTTGTCATTTTTATCCACAGATTGCGCAGATTTCACAGATTTGTTTTTTGAATTCTCAAAATGTTGGTTGTGTTTCTAGCGCGGGGGCAGTCAAGTGCGAAACGAGTTATTCAAATAGGCGCGTGTTGGCAAGATCTGATGCGCAACGCATCCAAAAGCAGATGCAATGCACACCTCTTACAAAAAAAGTTTTTAAAATCCGCGTTCCATCACTCATGCCCTCCTCATCATCTCCTCGCGCTTGGCTTTGCTCGCATCCAGCAATATCGCCAAATTCTCTTCATCGCCAGCCTTCATTAGCGTCACAATCTTGTCGATTTCAGACTTAACATCTTCCAGCGCGGCGACTGTGTTTTCGGCGTTCGTCATCACCATTGAGAGCATCATGCTGGTTGGCGTGGCAGAGAGCCGTGTTGCGCTCGAAAACCCGCCCGCCTTTAGCCTCGAGAGTTTCGTCTCGGTGGCGTGCATCAGCGCGACTGCCAGCAAGTGGGGCGCGTGGCTGGTTTTTGCCAACATTTGGTCGTGTTTGACAGCGTCAATCCACATTGGGTTTCCGCCGATTGCCTCCACGAGTTGGGTGGCGAGAGATTTTGTCCGCGCCGATGTTCGTTCGGATGGCGTGAGCGTGTAAGTACAATCGTAGAGCATCTCTTTTTCGGCGTGGCAGATGCCCAGTTTTTCTTTTCCGCAGATGGGATGCCCTCCGATGACATCAAAATTGGATGGGAGGGATTCCAGCGCATGCATGATCTGTACTTTAGTAGACGTAACATCCGTGACGATGAGCTTGCTTCCGTTGTGGAGACAGGGGAGCGTGGAGATAATCTCTAGAGCGGCAGAAACCGGCGTGGCGATGATCAGGATATCTGCCTGGGGCAGGATTTGGCGGAGGTCGGTAGAGGCTGAATCGACGATCCCTTTAGCGGCAGCAAGTTGACAGGTGAGCGAATCGCTATCTGATCCCAGAATAGTTTTGCAATGACCGCGTAATCCCATT
>JAOZOM010000482.1 GCA_029933275.1 Anaerolineales bacterium
CCCTGCATGGGAATATATAAAATACGCTCAGAGATTTCCATAATTTCAGGATCAATGCCGGCAAGTTCGTTGCCAATGATCAGCATAAGTTTCTGCTTATTTTGCGGAGGCTTTGCATCAAAAAGCGATGTAGCCTCCTCCCCGCCCTCAATCGACCATAAAGAAAAGCCTTCATCTTGCAGGCTTTTTGCCGCGTGCAACGCGTTATGGCGATATTCCCAAGCTACCAATTCTTCTGCCCCAATCGCAGTTTTGGCTAGGCGCGGATTTTCTGGCGTCGCCGTCATACCGCAGAGATGGAGTTTGCTAACACCCACCGATGCCGCGGTTCTAAAAATCGAGCCAACATTATAAATGCTACGGATATTATCAAGCAAAACTTCTACTTCAGGAAAAGCGGAAGAAAAACTCTCTTTTTTCACCCGATGTCGTCCATAAGAAAGACCAACCTTTTTTAGCGGAGCACCACATTTAGGGCAAGAACCAATAACATTTTCGCCTTCCATTATGGGAAAGCGAAAGCGACAGTTTTTAGCTGTACATTCTTGAATTTGAAAGGATGGATTTTTCTTCATGAGCGATGGGGTTCAACCTTCAAAACCTTAAATCCCCACTGTATCGCCGATCCAATAAGTAGCGCAAAAACAACTGTTCCAATGCCGGCGGGACCGCCAATAAACCACCCTAGAATAACAACCGTAACCTCGATAATCGTACGCGCCTTGCGAAGGCTGATTCCCGTTGTGCGTTTCAATCCCAACATCAGACTATCGCGTGGACCCGCTCCAGCATTCACACCAATATAAATTGCGCTGGCGAATCCCATCATCAAAATCGCTGCTAATAACATGGCGATTTGCACAAATAAATTATCGCTAACCGAAGGGAGAAAACGAAGAGAAAAATCGAGCCAAGGTCCAATGCTAAGGATATTCACAAGTGTTCCCCATCCGATTTGTTCACGCATCAACAAGGCACCCGAAAGAACCAAAAAGCCAGAGATTACCGTCATTGTTCCCGGCGTAATATGTAAAAGATTAGCAAATCCCACCTCAAGCACAGCCCAAGCCCCTGTGCCTAAATTTGCCTGAATTAATAATGCAATGGAAAGCCCAAAAATTGCAAAGCCAATTTGAATACGAAGAAAATCACGCGGAAAAGTTTTCCAAATAATAGGTTTAAACATGCCCGCGATAATACCACCGGAT
>JAOZOM010000483.1 GCA_029933275.1 Anaerolineales bacterium
AGGATGCCGAAAAGCCCGATACTGCGGATATCGCCCACTGAGAGATGTTTTTCTTTTAGCTTGGATAAATGCCGCGACAAACTTGACCCGAGGCTTGCCGCGTGCTCAACGAGCTTATCTTCCTGCAAGACGCGGATATTCGCCACCATCGCCGCCAACGAGACGGGATGCGCGGTATACGTCAACCCAGAGCGGAAGGTTTTTTTGTCAAAATGCGCCGCGATTGCATCCGTCATGCCGACCGCACCAAGAGGAGCGTACGCGGAAGTGAGTCCTTTTGCCATCGTTATCAGATCGGGGCGCACATCCCAATTGTCCACCGCGAACCAAGCTCCCGTACGTCCGAACCCCGCCATTACTTCATCCGCAATCAGCATAATTCCATATTTATCGCAAATTTGGCGGAGTCCTTGTATATATCCCTCCGGCGGGATAATCACACCGTTTGTCCCTGTTACCGTTTCGATGATGATCGCGGCAATTGTCCCGGCTCCCTCATATTGGATGATTTCTTCGAGATGGTTGAGATAATCCTGCGAAAATTCAGCCTCCGAAATGTTGGGATTTGTGCGATGAAAAGTGGAGCGGTAGCGATAAGGGTCGAGAAAGTGAACCACGCCGGGCATGATATTTGGTTCCCATTCGTGCTTACGGGGATCGCCGGTGAGAGCCATCGCGCCGGCGGTTGCGCCGTGATAAGAGCGATAGCGTGCGAGAATTTTATGCCGCCCAGTATAGGCGCGAGCAAGTTTGATGGCGTTTTCGTTCGCATCCGCCCCGCCGAGGGTGAAAAGGAAGTGGTTGATACCCTCCGGCGTGATTTCGGCGAGAACTTTGCCCGCCAACGCGCGGATTTTGGTCGCCATTGGTGGCCCGGCAAAGGGGAGTTCATCAAGTTGCGCTTTCATCGCGTTGATGACGCGCTCGTCCCCATGACCGATATTGACGCACATGGTGGTCGAGTTGAAATCAAGATAGCGTTTGCCATCTGTATCCCAAAAGTAGACCCCTTTGGCGCGTTCTACGGAGATAGGGTTGACTTTGTCTTGGGCTGACCACGTCCAAAAGCCATGTTCGCGCATCAGGGGGAGAATTTGATCGTTGGGGAGATTTAACATAGGAGATTCCTTGTGAATGGAAAGTTGAGAATTGGGCGTTCTACGCGGCGAATAATATCATAAGTTTAGTGATGCCTTATCATATTT
>JAOZOM010000484.1 GCA_029933275.1 Anaerolineales bacterium
TAAGTATCGGGATTGGGCGTGCTTGTATCGGCAGGAGTCCCGTAGGGCGTCATCGTTGGTAATTTGACGGTTGTTGGTGTTGGAGAGGGCGTTGATGTTGGCAGGAGGGATAGAGTCGGTTTTGGTGTCAGGGTTGCCAATGGGGTTGGTGTAACAGTCGGGCTACTTTTGGGATTCGTTTCGGTATAAATCACATAGCCAAAATAGCCAATCCCCGCCAGACCGAGACAGAAGAGAATCAGGATGATGGTTATAATCCCGCCGCTGATTTTTTGCTTCTTTTTCTTCTTATCGGGACGAGGTTTTTTCTCGGAAGGAGGGACAGGTGGAATCTCATCTTCCTCATCTAAATAATCGGTGAAGGCAGGAGTGGATTCTTTTTGCTGATTCTTAAAAGCCGCCGCCAGTGTTTGCGAAGGAGAAGTTTCCATAGAGGGGTTGTTGATTGGGGCAGGATAATAATCATCTTCTTCAACGGTAAAAGGCGAGGAGGGGGTTGGCGTAAAAGTAGGCGCAGGTGGCGGGGCGGGATTTTCGATCAAATCAAGGTGAGTCTGTGCGAGGAAATGATTCGGATCAAAACTCAAAACACGTTTCAAGCAATCTTTTTTCTGATTTTCATCGCTCAGTGTTTGGCTTAATAACCACCAAGCCTCCGCTGACTTTGGTTTGCGTTTGAGATAGGTAATTAGTAATTGGCGCGCTTCATCCTCTTTGCCCTCTTGTAAAAGCCCCTCTGTATAGCGGAGCGTATTACCTTCTCTTTCTTCGTCCATTGCCAGCCATTCCTTCTTTAGATTACAAAACTGAAAGGTTACAGGGCGAATTATAGACGCTTTTCGCGTTTAGTGCCTTAGTTCTTTGGTTTGGTTCTGTTGGAATCTTCTTTTTCTTTTTGCCACAGATTCTGTGAAACCTGTGGCAAAAAGAACCGCAAAAAAGCGAAGAACGCGTAAATCTTCGCGCTCTTCGTTTCTTTGCAGTTCAAAAATTCTTGCTTTTAAAATCCTTCAAGCTGGCTTAAATCGGCTAAACCGTCCGTGAGCGAGGCAACTTTCCCGACCAATGCAAGGCGATTATTTTTAGTTGCTTCATCTTTATCCATCACCAGCACGTTGTCGAAGAACTTATTGATGGCAGGAACGAGGCTTTCTACTACACTGAGGGCTTCGTTGACGCTATTCAATTTTCGGTTTTCGGTAT
>JAOZOM010000012.1:0-11721 GCA_029933275.1 Anaerolineales bacterium
CCCGCCAAACCGACTTGATTTTAAAAAATCATGATAACCGTTTTACTATTTTATGCCCGGAAACAGATCACGACGCTTCGGTGATTTTGGGACAACGTATCTATCAAGCAATCGCGGAGCAAGTTGACAAAGAGGTCAATTGGAGTACCGCATCATTTCCTGACGAATCACTATCTTTTGATGAACTCTTAGAAAAAGCTCTCGCCCGCCTCTCCGCAACAGAACCAGCTGTGTTATTTACCGAACAAGAATTATCAACAGAGATAGCCAACTAAGATGATTTTGAAAAACATTATCTAATCTCGATCAGACGAATACTTAAATTCAAAATCCTCTAACACAGAACACAACTCAACAAAAAAAGAAATAATCATCGGAGAAAACATGGTTTCCAGTGAAAGCTATCCTTGGCTAAGGAAATATACCCAACAACACCATAAACCCATCGGAAAAGGGTATTTCATTCAAAAACGCATCTTCGATTTATTCGTAATCATTGCGGCTATGCCCTTTTGGTTACCATTAATTAGCATTATCGCCTTGGCGATCAAGATTACCAATCCCAAAGCTCCTGTTTTATTTATTCAGCAACGAACGGGAAAAGGTGGGGTGCGTTTCTCAATGTACAAATTCCGAACAATGGTACCGAACGCCGAAGCCTTAAAGGAAAAATACGCCCATCTCAACGAGTTAACTTGGCCTGATTTTAAAATCACCAACGATCCCCGCATCACGCGTGTTGGACGCTTGCTCCGTAAAACAAGTATGGATGAATTACCTCAGCTTTTCAACATCCTAAAAGGAGACATGAGTCTCGTTGGACCTCGCCCGACTTCCTTCTCCTCAGAATCCTATAAGCTATGGCACACCGCTCGTTTAGACGTACTTCCCGGTATAACGGGATTGTGGCAAATCACAGTCCGTAGCACTGTAGACTTAGACAACCGCTCTCGCTTAGATATTGTTTATGTTGAAAGACGTTGCTTTCATTTAGACTTCGAAATTCTCATCCGAACCATTAAAGCAGTGCTATTAACACGCGGAGCGCGATAATGTCCGGAAAAATCGCTTATATCCTTTCTCGCTTCCCAAAAATTTCTGAAACCTTTATTCTGCGCGAAATTAATGCACTACAAAATGAAGGTTGGGAGATTGAACTGTACCCATTGATGTTAGAGAAAGAGAAGGTTGTTCACCCCGAAGCAGCACCGTGGCTCAAAAGGCTTCATCATTTTCCGTGGATTTCAGGAGATGTAATTCGAGCAAACCTGCGCTATTTTTTTCGGTCGCCTTTTGGGTATCTGGGGTTGTGGGGGAAGATAGTGCTTGGGAACGGTAGCAACCCCAAATTTCTGGCGCGTGCGCTGGTTATCTTCCCCAAAGCTCTTCGGATGGCAGAAGAAATGCAGAGGAGCGGCATCCAGCATATCCACGCTCATTTTGCTACGCATCCCGCTTTAACAGCTTGGCTCATCCACCATATAACCGGGATTTCGTATAGCGTTACGGTACACGCTCACGATATTTATGTCTCGCAAACGATGCTGGCAGAAAAGATGCGGGCAGCTTCTTTTATCATCGCCATTTCTGAATTTAATCGTAATTTTTTAATAAAACACATTGGCACAGAAATCAAAGAGAAAATAAAGGTTGTACATTGCGGGATTGATCTCAATACTTATAAAAGTAGAGATGAAGCTCCTCCGCACGCAAAATTTCAGCTAAAAAGCATCGGCAGTTTAGAAGATTATAAAGGGATGAGCTACCTGATTAAAGCCTGCGCCTTATTGGTTAAACAAAAAATCCCTTTAGATTGCGAAATTATCGGCAGAGGAAAAAACCGCCATCAACTGGAAGCGTTGATACAAAAACACCACCTAGAAAAGACTGTTTTCCTTGTCGGGGCAAAAACACAAAAAGAAGTAGCAGAAGCTCTGAGCGAAGCGGATTGTTATGTGCAACCAAGCATTATTACCAAGACGGGAAAAATGGAAGGCATTCCCGTTTCGATTATGGAAGCCTTAGGAAGCGGTCTCCCCGTTGTCGCTTCGGATATTTCAGGGATTTCAGAATTGATTCGCACCCACGAAACAGGCTACCTCGTACCAGAGAAAAACCCAGAGGCTTTAGCAGATACTTTAGTATCTATTTTTCAGAATTTACAAGAGGCAAGGGTTTTGGCAAAGAACGGACGAAAACTTGTAGAAAAAGAATATGATTTAAGCAAAAACAGTGCACGTGTAGCACACTTATTTGAAGAATTTTTGAACCAGTAGAGATCGATTCTCTATTAATGGAAGGATGGGTACTATTATGGAAATCAGGCACTATCTCCAGTTATTACGCAAGGGTTGGTGGATTGTTCTGCTGACAGCATTAATCGCGCTAAATACCGCTTTCATCGTTGCCTACTTTACCGAGCCTGTTTATCTCGCGAGCGCAAAATTCATTGTTAGCCCAAATCCATCTGTCGTTACAGGGTACGACGTGGTCAATAGTCTCGAAGCTTTGGATAAACGTTCCATCGTGGCGACTTATGGCGAATTTTTAAACAGCCGCCGCATCTACCTGAATGCATTGGAAGCGTTAAGATTATCTCCAGACACGGTGGAAGATTACACTCTCACCGCAGTTGTGCTTCCCGATGCAAATATTTTGGAGTTAACCGTTACCGGATCTAACCCTCAGCTTGTTGCTTCCATCGCAAACATGGTCGGCAGCCTAACTATTGATTATGTCAGCCATCTCTATCGCGCTTACGATGTTTCCGTGCTGGATGCCGCTATAGCCCCACTCACCCCTATTTCCCCACAACCCGTCCGAGACGCAGGTCTCGCCCTCGTACTGGGAATCATCGCGGGGGTTTCGCTTGCTATCCTCAGTGAGCAGATACGCATCCCCCTCGACACCTACCGCAATCGCCTACGCATGGATACAACAACGGGCGTTTATAAGCGACAATATTTTGAACGCCTGGTCGAAAACGAACTCACCCAAAGCCCGGGTGAAGCCCTATCTTTAGGCATTGTCGAATTAAGCGGGCTTGAAGAATTATCCGAAACCCTCCCCGCCAACGCCACAAACTGGATTCTGCAACAAGTAACCGATGTGCTTAGAAAAGAACTCCGTGGGAACGATGCTATCGCACGCTGGAACAAGAATAGTTTTATATTGATGTTGCCCCTAACACCCTCCATTGCAGCAAGTCGCACCTTTGAACGGATATACCAATCCATAAAACGACCGGTAGACCTTCCTCAATACGATATTACGATCAATTTAGACCCACATATCGGCGGTGCGGTTTATAGTAACAACATCAGTCTGGGCGACCTTCTCAGTCAAACAGAGGAAATCTTGCAAGCTGTTCGTCAATCTGGCGAAGACGCTGTTCGAGTTTGGGATATGAAAAACCCCTTCTGGGCAGATGATGCTCCAGCAGAAGAGTAAGCCGATGCCGCAGAGATCACACTTATCTGATGCGAACAAGAATCTTTGGCTCTCTCTGGTTTTTGGTTTAATCGCCGCGGTTATCGGGATATTTTCAGGATTCTTAATTTTCAAGCTGGAAAACCCTATATTGGCGATAGCCGGCGCAGTTGCATTAATTTTCGCGGTAATCTCGTTCACAAATCTTGAGTTTGGGCTATTCGTCCTTATCTTCATGGCATACACGCGCACATCAGACATTCTAGTGCAATTCCATCATTTCCCCTCGATTGCCAAACCTTATATAACCCTGCTGGTTGTCGCTATTTTAGTCAAATGGGTTGTAGAGAGACAAGTCCCCGAAGGATGGGAGCGCGCCGCTATTTTAGTAGGAGCTTATGGACTGGTTGTTTTCTCCTCCCTTTTGTACGCCGCCGATTTCAACTACGCCCTAAAAGCAGTTTTAAGATTCCTAAAAGATGGCATTATTGCGATCGTCATCGCCATTTTAATTCGCGACGGAAAAACTCTTCGCGGCGTTATCTGGGCTTTACTCATCGCAGGAATTTTTGTCGGAACGATTAGCACCTATCAAGGTCTCAGTGGAAACACATCCAATATTTTTGGCGGCTTTGGGCAAGTCGGTTACAGAAATATAGTCGGGAATACCGAAGGGGCGCGACTATCCGGACCTGTAGGCGATGCCAATTTTTATGCCCAATCAATGCTTGTCCTTATCCCTATCGCTTTAAACCGTTTCCTAAAGGAAAAGCGTTGGCACTTAAAAGCCTTAGCGGGATGGGCGTTTTTAGTTACCTCATTGGCTGTCATTTTTTCATACTCTCGCGGAGCAGCTGTTGCAATTGGTGTCATGGCAATTTTTGGGATGTTTTACAGCCCACCGCGCGTAACCGATGTGTTGATAGGGATTTTACTGATCATTCTCATTGTCACCTTCATCCCTAATCCTTATATAGAACGCTTAGCAACCATTCCGGATATTCTTGGTGGCAAAAAAGGCGCACTCAGCGATGTTTCTTATCGTGGACGCACAAGCGAGGTAATCGCTGCTTGGCTCATGTTCGTAGATCATCCGCTTTTTGGAGTCGGGGTTGAAAATTACCCCGTTTTTTATCAAAGCTATTCACGCAAGCTGGGTCTAGATTCGCGCATCGAGGCGCGTCAAGCGCATAACCTATATCTGCAAGTCGCCGCCGAAACAGGCTTAGCAGGCATCCTTGTTTTTGGCTGGCTGCTCGTCTCTATGGTGAAAGGGATGTTGGATGCAATAAAAAACCTAAAGAATGCGGGCTTTATCTGGTATTCCGATTTAATACTGAGCTTCGCCAGCGGCGTTATTGGATATCTAGCCGCCGCTTTATTTATTCACGGAGCATATCCGCGCTATCTTTGGTTACTTGCTGGTATCTCTCTAGCTATTCCACGTATAGCAGAAGATATTTTAAAAAACGCTACCCCAAAACAGGATTTATATGGCATCTAAAGCATCAACCAAGCAAGCTGTGCGCGGCATTATGTGGACTTACGTCTCCTACTATAGCGGAAAACTCCTCGTTTTTCTCAGTACGATTGCATTGGCACGTCTGCTCAGCAAAGATGATTTTGGCGTTGCCGGTTATGCACTGGTTGTCATTAGCTCTCTCAACGTCTTAAGTAGTTTGGGCGTTGGACAAGCATTAATTTATCTAAAAAAAGACCCTAAAGCAACCGACACCGCCTTTTGGTTGGGTTTATCTATCAGCTTCGTTCTCTTTGCAGCCACATGGTTCGCCGCCCCTTTAGTTGGAGCATTCTTTGGAGACCCTCGCGCAATACCAGTCACTCGAGCCTTAGCTTTTAGCTACCCCATCTCCTCACTAAGTTATATCCACGATATGATTTTACGCAAAAAACTTTCTTTCAAGCGTAAATTCATCCCTGACCTCTCTAAATCCCTAGGAAAAGGCATTTTTGCAATCTTGTTTGCCCTTTTAGGATACGGGGTGTGGAGTCTCATCTATAGCCAATTACTCGGATCACTCATCGCTTCTATCGCATACTGGATTGTTGTTCCGTGGAAACCATCTTTTTATTTTAGCCGCCCCTTAGCCAAAAAACTTTTACACTTCGGTCTTAATATTGTCGCCGTAAATTCATTAAGCGTTCTGTTAAATAACTCCGATGCTTTACTTATTGGCAGATTCATGGGAGCCGCCATTTTAGGCGTTTACACCCTCGCTTTTCGAGTACCAAATATGCTCATCATGCAATTTAACGCTTTGGTCAGCAAAGTAATTTTTCCTTTTTACGCAAAAATGCGCGAAGATGCAGAAACCCTCAAGCGCGGTTTTCTGTATACAACTAAATACACAACGCTGGCAACGATACCAATGGGCATAGGAATCGCCGCGATCTCAAGTCCGCTCGTCCTGACCCTTTTCGGAGAAAAATGGGCGGAGGCAATCCCCGTAATGCAAGCCCTAGCCCTTTACACTACCTTCGCATCCTTAGCCTATAACGCCGGGGATGTGTATAAAGCGCAAGGACATCCTGAAATCCTGACTCGCCTAACCCTTGTAGAAGGAGTTCTCCTCCTGCCTGCCCTTTATTTTGCAATTACGCTACGCGGAACAGTTGTAGCAGTTGCATGGGCACGCGTCTTTGTCGCCTTTATCATCACCACACTTGATTTAAGCATAGCCAGCCGCATGTTAGATATCTCCCTCCGCAAAATCTTCAAAACTATCGCACCCGCCATCGGCGCAGCCTCTTTTATGGCTCTGACTATAACTCTCTTACTCATACAAATTCGAGAGACCGCACCACTTACTCAGCTCATTTTAAGCATCTTCGCGGGCGGAGTAGCCTACTTAAGCATTCTTTGGACTTTTCAACGTCCTTTACTCCTAGATGGATACCGCATTCTCCGAAAGGCAGTTACGAGATAAATGAGAATCTTAGTAGTCATTGACGATCTCAAAATTGGCGGTGCGCAGAAATTAACGCTCACCTTAGCACAGCAAGCTCGCGCGCATAAAGTCAAAATAACCGTAGCCTCTTTAAGTAAAAAAAATGCTTTAGAAAAATCTTTTAACGATTTAGGCGTAAATGTCGTCAAATTTCCGGCAAAAAAACTCTTTACGCCATCACGTCTTCGCGACTTAACGAACTTTATCAAAAAAGGGCGTTTTTCGCTCATTCACACTCATCTCACCTACGCCAATATCCTCGCAGGAATAGCAGGAAAATTCACAAGAACACCCGTCCTAACCACTCTACACAGCACCGCAGTTGACACTCGTTACACACATTTCTGGCGGGACAATCTCGAATTGCTGATTCTCCGCCAAGCCCAAGAAATCATTGGTGTTGGAGAAAGTGTAGCCAAAGTTTATCAACCTCGTTTAGGACGGGATTTACTCGTCCTGCCCAACGCAGTGGACGAAAACCCCGGCATCTCAGCAGACGAACACCTCCGGTTACGCTCGCGATTGGGGCTTGCTCCCGCACAACCGACATTTATCTCGGTTGGACGCTTATCTCCCGATAAAGGTTTTCAAGATTTGATCGAGGCTTTTCAAATCATCTGCAAAAACGTGCCCAACACCGCGCTTCTGATTGTAGGTGATGGTAAATTACGCGGCGAGTTAACCGCCCAAATCCGTTCATTAGGTTTGGAGAAAAATATTTTCTTATTAGGAACACGAAATGATGTTCCTCACCTCCTCGCAGCAAGCGATATTTACATCAGCGCTTCACATCGAGAAGGTTTATCCCTAAGCCTTTTAGAGGCAATGATGGCGGCATTACCAATGATCGCGGCAAATGTCGGCGAAACACAAAAACTGATTGGAGATGATGCCGGAATTTTAATCACCCATAGCGAATCAGAGCAATTAGCAAAAGCTGCATTGCAGGTCTTAGCAATGCCCGAATACGGAAAAAAGCTCGGCTTGGCTGGTTTGACTCGCGCACGTGCAAATTATGGTGCAAAACAATGGTTCGAGCAATTGATGCAAATTTACAAGAAGACTGCACGCCATAAAGGGAAGCAAGTCTAATGTCCACACTAAAAGTTGCCACCATTATTCACGGCTATTTCCCGCGCGTTGGCGGCGCAGAAACGCAACTCAAAGCTCTCTTGCCGCATCTGCAAAAACAGGGAATCGAAACGACCGTTCTTACGCGCCGCTACGATCCAACCCTGCCCGCGTTTGAAAAAATAGAAGGCGTTCCCGTTTATCGTTTGCCCGCGCCAGGCGGCAAAGTGACCGCTTCACTCATCTTCACCTTGAGCGCGTTTTGGCGATTGCTTCGCCTGCGCCCGCAAATCGTCCACGCACACGAATTTATCTCTCCCGCCACCGTTGCTCTTTTGGCGAAATATCTGCTAGGGATTCCCATCGTAGTTACTTCGCATCGGAGCGGGAAAATCGGTGACGTGCAAAAAATGAGCCGAAAATTCGGCGGGGAATTTCGCTTAAACGCCTTGCGCAAAAAAGTGAGTAAATTTATTGTCATCAGCGATGAGATTAAGGATGAATTGGTTGGAATCGGCGTGGAGGAGAAACATCTCGCCCGAATCACCAACGGCGTGGACACGGATAAATTCACACCCCCACACGTAGACAAGAAACTTGCGCTACGCACCCAAGCCGGATTCGCCCCCTCAGCAAAGATTGCCATTTTCATCGGTCGGCTAGTCCCCGAAAAAAAGCTCGATTTACTCATTTCAGTTTGGGATAAACTCAGAAAAAGCCACCCCCGCGCAGAATTACTCATCGTAGGCGCAGGAGCAGAAGAAGCCTCTTTGCAAGCAATTGCCGGAGAGGGAATCCACTTTATGGGCAGCACCGATGATGTTCGTCCCTTCTTGCAGATGGCGGATATTTTCGTTTTGCCCTCTGTCGCGGAGGGATTATCAGTCGCATTACTCGAATCTATGGCTTGCGGACTTGTCCCCTTGCTCACCGATGTTGGCGGGGCACGAGAAGTTATCCGCCACGCGGAGAACGGGTGGATTATCCCACCTAATGATAGAGATGCGCTTTTAGCAGGTTTGCAGACTCTATTCGATGACCCCGAAATGCTCCAGCAACGCGGGCAAGCCGCACGTCAACGCGTGATGGCTGAGTTTTCCATCCAAAAAGCCGCGGAAAAATTAAGTCAACTTTATCTTGAGACTGCAAAAGGAGAACAAGGATGATTATCGCCATTCTTTTTTGGGGATCTATTTTCTTGATTCTCTACGCTTATCTTGGCTATCCTGCGTTGGTTTGGTTCTTTGCCCGCTTTAAATCACAGGATTTTTCGGAGGAAAAATATGAGCCTTCGGTAACTTTATTGATCGCGGCGTATAACGAAAGTGCGGCAATTGCTAAAAAAATCGAAAACTCGCTCGCTTTAGATTATCCACGCGAAAAATTTCAAATCCTGATTACCAACGATGGTTCAGATGATGGCACAGATAAAATCGTGCGCTCCTACGCCAACCGCGGCGTGGAGATGGTCTCCGGTGCGGCGCGTCAGGGAAAAATGATTGCGATTAAACGCGGCATTAAAGCCGCACGTGGCGAAATTATCATTATGTCGGATGCGACAAACGCATATAGCCTTAACACGATTAAGGCTTTGGTCGCGCCTTTTGCTGATTCTAGTGTTGGGCTCACTAGCGGAGCAAAATTTGTACCCAAAGGAGATGGCGTTCTTGGCTCATCCGAAGGACTATACTGGAAATATGAATCGTGGATAAAAAAGGAAGAGACTAAACTCGGTTGCTGTATCAACGTGACCGGTGAAATTTACGCGGTGCGCAAATTTCTCTTCGGAGCTCCGCCCGATGGCATCATCAACGATGATTTTTATATGATGATGAATGTGATTAAGCAAGGTTACCGCGTGATATACACACCCAACGCCCAATCTTGGGAGCGCGTTTCAAAAACCGCCACCGATGAAATCGAGCGGCGCGCCCGCATCAATGCTGGACGTTATCAAGCGATGGCGATGGCAAAGGACTATTTGCCTTATGATCGCCCGCTTGTCATTTGGCAAATTGTTTCGCATAAATTCATCCGTCCGCTCATCCCCTTCGGAATGATTCTCGCCTTTATCGCCAATTTTTTGACGTTTTTTTTCCCTGCTCCTCCAAATGCAACTTTCTGGCTTTTAGCCGAACCATGGAATCGTTTTTTTTTCAGCGCACAAATGCTTTTCTACGCATCTGCTCTACTCGGAAACTATTTCAAAGGCGGTCGTTTCAGCAAAATTCTCTACATCCCCACCTTTTTAGTCAATAGCAATTGGGCAGCCCTAAAAGGTTTTTTTCGTTTTGCCAATCGGCGACAAACAACCCTTTGGCAACGCGTACAACGCCGTGAGGAATGAAATGACAAAAAATTCCCCTCGTCTCGCCGGTCTGCTCGCTGGCGATATTCATAACCAACCCGATGCAAAAATAAAATACGGTCTTTTTTTTGAAGCTCTGGCGCGTCAATTTACGTTGGTCGATATTTATGACGCATCTTTATATGGGATGAAGCGCTACTGGAACGCGGCAAAAGTCTTTCATCCAAATCTCAATACTTGGCGCAATCGCTATATGCAAAATATCCCCGCGTTTCGCTCGCGCTCTCGGCTTGCTTCCGCTCGTATTCATTCTCTCGGCGAAAAAGTAGATGCAATTATCCAAGTCAACTTACTTTTTGACTCCAACTGGAAAGCATCTAAAGTTCCCAAATTTATCTATACCGATTACACCGCTACGCTTTCTTCTCGCCGCCCCGAAGCAGGGAGATCGCCTTTTTCACCACATCAATTCAAAGAGTATTTTCGTCTGGAGAAACGCGCGTATGCTCAAGCAACCCATATATTCACTCGCGGAAAGTTTGTTCGAGAATCATTAATTTTGGATTACGACATTTCTCCCGATAAAGTAAAAGCTGTTGGCGGCGGAGTTAATTTCGCATCTTTGCCCGAATCTACGAAAGAAAACACAGAAAACACGCCGATCATGTTATTCATTGGCAGAGATTTCTATCGCAAAGGCGGCGATCTTTTGCTACACGCATTTGCTGAAGCCAGAAAAGAATACCCGAAAGCCAAATTGCTATTAATGACAAGGGACGCCGTCGCCGAAGATCTGCCGCTAGAAGGCGTTGAGCTACTCCCTTCTGCTTGGGATAGGGAAAAATTGAAGGGATATTTTAGACAAGCCAATCTCTTTATTCTCCCCTCCCGACTGGAGACCTGGGGAGATGTGTTATTAGAAGCGATGGCATATTCATTGCCTTGTATTGGCGTTAACGAAGGTGCGATACCAGAAATTATCAAAAACAACGAAACCGGCATCTTGGTTGAATCTGAAAATATCGAAGCATTAAGTGCCGCAATGAAAACACTATTTGGCAATACCGCTTTGCGCAACCAATACGGGTGCGCTGCTCGCCAACGTATAGAAGATTTTTTTACTTGGGATCATGTTATTCAACTGATGAAACCAGATATTCTAAAAGCAACTACTCATTTTTAGGAGTCTAAAATGAAAAAAACACTTAGTTTGCTCATATTATTTACCACGCTAACAGGCTTATTACTCATTCAACCTTCACAATCTAGCCATGCGCAGGGACCAATAGTAGCATCCCCTACACCTTATCCCGGAGAGTTCGACTTCATTACCTTCGAAATGCTGGGGAAATCGGATAAAGTGATGGTCGGACCCTATTCCAGTACCTTTATCCGTTTTGGTACGCCGGATTCGTGGTACTTAGAATCGGGGGCAAAAATTATCCTCGACCTTGAAACCATTGTCAATTCTTCGCGTTCTTTAGCAGAAGATGCTACTGAATATTCCGGCGCAATGTTAGAAATTTCTATGGACGGCAATGTTGTCGATGTAATTTTCTTAGAAACCGGCTCCCAAACCATAGAAATTGATGTTCCCAAAGAAACCCTTCATTCCACAAGAAGCGATGGACGACATTCACTTCAACTCTATTTGGATGCCGCTATAGATTGCCTCTTTGACCACGAAACCGCCGTACTTATTCGCAGTTCTTCGGGGATATCACTTCCACACCATAGTATTTCTCCTCAACTTGATATAACTCGTTTGCCTCGTCCCATCTACCAAAGAAGTTCCCTGCTTCCCGAAGATGCCCTCATCCTCTTGCCTGATTCCCCAACAGAAACAGAGTTGCAATCCGCAATGATAGTTGCCGCGACCTTCGGGCGAATGACAGAGGGAGAACAGAAAATTTCCTTAACCAGCATCAGTGCTTTGACCGAAGA
>JAOZOM010000012.1:11821-16906 GCA_029933275.1 Anaerolineales bacterium
GCGTTGCGGGCAGGAAAGCATTCTAGTTTATCGGTCATCTCCAATGTCGCCGATGCAATAGAAATCAAAGATGTGCCGGATGACCGCACTCTTGCATCGCTAGGATACGAGACAAAAACGCTTTCTGGTGTTGGCTACAACTCTCTTGACTATGAGTTCCTAATACCTTTAGGGAAAACTCCCTCAGGTGAAATTTCTTTCAAGCTACTCTACGCACATTCCGCAATTTTCGACTTTGAAGCATCAGGGGCAATCATCTCCTTGAATGGAGAAAATCTGGGAAGTATTAAATTCTCGGATGAAACAGCGAATCAGGTAACAGAGCTAAATATCAACATCCCGGCATACGCACTCAAGCCGGGCAGAAATACTCTCTCGATTCGGGCTGAGTTGCTTCCCTTAGATTATTGCTCAGTGTTAAATAACGATGGCTTATGGATGTCCATTAGCGAGGATTCTCTCTTGCATATCCCGTTAATTGATGCGGGCAACACCCCTACCCTTTCTGGCGACCTAAGCATGTTCCCCGCTCCTTTTATAAACAGCCCATCATTAAGCGAATTAAGTTTCATTTTCCCAAAAGACAATATCCTAAGCTGGGAACTGGGAGCCAATCTCGCTGAAAATCTCGGTCAATACGCCGTTGGGAAAACTCTACATTTATCCGCCTATTATGCTGACAATCTCCCAGATGAGACTCGTGAGAATAAAGATCTGATTATTATCGGGCAAGCATCACAACTGCCCATCTTGGACGAATTAGCAGAATCAATGCCGGCTTATTTTGAAAAAGGAAGCAATATAGCGGTTGAAGCAAATGCCAACATCACCTTTAGCATCCCTGAAAATACCGATTTAGGTTATTTAGAATTATTCCCTGCTCCCTGGGATTCTTCGCGAAGCATTTTAACCATCTTAGGAAGCACCCCTTTGGGTTTGCAGTGGTCACAAGAAACTCTACTTAACCCAGACGTAAAACCAGATATGCACGGGGATTATGTTGTCGTCCATGCTGAAAAAATGTATGCGGTTGACACAGAAGCCGGTTTAGGCGCACAGAATTTATCTGCTACGGCTGTTCCCGGAGAGTACCCCACCCTCATTCCAGATACAGTCCCCACGACAAGCTATGCTTACCAACAAGATTGGGTCATTACCGCCATAAAAATCGTTTCCGGCATGATTATCCTCTTGCTACTTGGATTAATCATTAAAACAACCCGAAAAGACCATAAAAATAAAAAGTAAGTACATAAAAAAAACCTGCTTCCTCGATGGGAGCGGGTTTTTTTGAAAACTATTTCATGCCTCATTGCCAAACTTCAATTTCGCTCTCGTGAAGAACCGGATTGACATAAACATACCCCTTTGTGAAATCTCTTCGCCAACCGCCTTCAAATTCATAATATCCGCTTGTTGGCACACCTAAGGGGAAAAAATAATTCTCATAAAACCAGGCATCCCCATAAAAGTCAGAATCAGCATATCGAAAAGAAAGATTCCCGCCGCTAACCAGCAAATAAGATGCGAATGAAAATTTTTCTCGATCAAGATCGTTTTTCTGTCCTTGAGAAATAAGAATTAATGGCTTTTTCATTTTCTGCGCCTCAACAACCATCAGCAATTGTTTCTCCCAGTCCACGGGAAGATAATAGCGTTCGTTATAACCTACCGCAAAATCTTCGATCATCGCCCCATCCAGAAAACTTAAATAACCTAACCAAAGGGAATTATCTTCACACTCAACAATATTTGCATAAACGGGACGATATTGAATATTCTCATCTATATATGCCAAAAAACCTTCCATGGCAATTTGGTAACTTTCATCGTCCGGATATTTAGCTGGAAGTTTCCCGATTCGCTTAAATTTATTTAAACTTGCTTCTACATTATCAATGAAAAGTCCTTCCCAACCATATAGATTTTGTAATTCTTCCGCTCGCTCCAACCAAAATTCGCGATACCCCGAATTACCCGGATCCATATACACATTTTTCCCTTTACGAATCATCTCTCCGTTTTCATCTCGCAGGAACCAATCAGGATGTTCAATACTGAGCGAACAAAAATCTCCAACTTTATACGCGACCTGATTCCCATAAGGTGTTTTGTTACAAGAGCCAGGATCTTGAATTTGCACGAAGAGCAAGTATTCCAAAACAGGATTGTCTACACCCAACTGACGCAACTCATCCCGCTCATCTTCGTCATAATGTGTGAGGATAAAAGTGTCAAATTTCTGCGCTAACACCGCTAGAGATGTGCCATCTTCCGGTGGTTTATAGAACCATGCTAATTGGATAAAATCTTCTTCAGAGGCGTGCGGGTCAATCGGAACGTCAATCTCTTTTCTAGGGATGCTTTGTTGACAAGCAAGAAGAATACTTCCCAAAAGAGCAAGAAGGAATATTTTTTTTATGAACATGGCTTCTCCCGTTTTTTACCTTCAATCATTTGGTAAAATCTTTATAGATTATATCCCAACAAGCAAAGGTTAAATCTGATGGCATTCAAAAAAGAGTTTAAAAAGACTACACTCCAAATTATGCACAAAAGCGGTTTAACGCGTCTGCTCGCTGGTACTGGTACAAACAATTTCTTAACTGTACTCAATTATCACCGCGTAGATTACCCTGAAAATCGCCCGTGGCTCGATCCTTCGCTCATTAGTGCAACTCCTGAGCAATTCGAAGCACAGATGCGACTTTTGCGGCAAAAATATTCGCCAATCGGGATAGAGGCTCTTTTAGACACTCTCATAAATGAAAAAACATTGCCTCGCCGCGCGGTGCTCATCACCGTAGACGATGGCTATCGCGATTTTCAGGAAACCATCTTTCCGATTACGTCCAAATATGGTATTCAGCCGATTCTATTCGTCCCCACCGCATATCCGGCGGGAAAAGAGTTTTGGTGGGATAAACTTTATTGGGCAGTCGAAAATCAAGATAAAGACGAAATAGAAACCCCTTACGAAAAATTCAATCTCGCTACACCTGCTCAACGGGAGAAAACGCTCAGAGAATTGCGCACCAAGATCAAGCGCGGGGATTTCAGAAAGGGCATGAGCCTCGTAGATGCCCTCTACGCGACAAGCAAGCCTAAGGTCAAGAGCGATACCGCAGATACGCTCGATTGGGATGAATTAAACACTTTAGCCCGCAAGGGAGTCATTATCGCCGCGCATACCCATCATCATCCTTTATTAACGCGGATTCCCTTCGAGGAGGCTTGCGATGAAATCCATCAATCGCTGGAGATAATCAAAAAAGAGATTGCGGAAACCTCCCCGATTTTTGCTTTTCCAGATGGACAGCCTGCTTTTTTTTCACCTGAATTAATCTCCTTTTTGAAAAAAGAAAAAATTATATTTGCGGTAACCACCGTAGATGAAAACGCATCGCTCACGCTTGAAAATGCACTTTTTTTTCCGAGAATTGGCGTTTATCGAAAACTCTCTCTCGCGGCTTTTGAATATCGCTTAACGCCTTTTTACACGAGAAAATAGTTTTTTTACTTGGGGTAACCAAATGAAGATGAAGAGAGCAAGAAAGTTATTGCGCCGAATGAAGCGGATTTTTACATATTTTCGTTTTTCTGGCTTCCAATTGAGCTTGTAGGCTTCGTCTCCACGCAAAAAATCAATTTCGGTGTACCCTAACTCAAACGCTTTTTCTGTCGCCAATTTGTAAAGCAGAGTTCCTACAGATACTCTTGGAGGAAACCGAAAATCATAAGCGACCCGCCAAGGTTCGTATCTCTTATTTTGCACAAAACCGTATTGATAAGCAACGGGGATGTTATCAACTTCCAACAAAAATATATTTAGTAACCCCTTCCCCGGCATACGCGTAAATAGCTTTTTATGAAAAATTTGCTCTTTTTCTGACTGATAGATGATGGGGTATTTACTATACCGATTGATTTCGATAATTTTCTGAAAAATTTCCCAGCTGGCTTCTTCTCCAGAAAAATATTGAAACGAAACCTCTCCAATTTTAGCAGCACGACGTGCGGATCTACGCAAAATTTCACGAAATTTCTTCGAGAGGTTTGCTAGATAATCATCCCACTTTCCTTTTAGCGGAATATAAAAATGATCGTAAATTTTCACTCTTGATTTGTATCCTGCTTTATCAAAATACCCCTTGATAAATTTTAGAGCAGGGTCGTCTTGAGCGTAGCGATTAAATTCCAATATATCCCAATATTGTTCTTGTTTGACAAGAAAATCACTTAAAAGAGCTAGAACTTCCTCATTATTATTTTTTAGAATGATTCCACTTACATCGCAATGCGGACTCCCCAATGGACGGAGCATACGAAAGGAGAGACTATATTTTTGTTTATTAGATAACATAAGAGGAATAATCCCAACCAGTTCTTCTTCACGCCATGCTGTAACTAACCAAAGTTTATGCCCCTGCTCATATACTTGCCACCAAGAAAACAGCCACTCCCAAGTCAAAAAAGCAGATTGGGTATGATTCTGCGCCAAGAGGTGATTCCATTGGTCTTCTAATCGCTCAAATTCTTTCGTTTCGTGAATGGTGCGTACTTCAACGGCTTTGTTCTTTGACAGCATCGTTCTCTCCGAAATTCTAGTTTTCCTTCCCCGAAAGTATACACTACCCCACACCTTTTATAGCAAAAAAACTCTCTTCCGAGAGTTTTTTTTGGAGATTCGAACCCGCAACGTCCTGATGTGAATAGAATTAAGCCGTTGTTTGTAAGTACCCGAGCAAAAGTTTTTTAGCATTTTAATACAATGTTTTGAATCGCGAAATGATGCTGAAACCTGCCCCTCAATCCCCCTCGCGAAGCATCCTTTAGGGTAGATTCGACAATACCATCGTCGCATTTGGGGAAGACCGGGTGGAGGCAGGTTTTGCCAAATTATCCATGCTCGGGTACTTATACTCAGGTTAGGAAGGAGAGGCAAACGGGACTTTTTCAAGATAATGTTATAATTGCTCGAATATAAGACGGGAAGAAACTCCGCATCAAATAATCTCAAGTAGCGAAACCCCATGACATCAAAAAAAGACCTTACAGAAAGAGATATTTGCACAAAGTTTATTC
>JAOZOM010000485.1 GCA_029933275.1 Anaerolineales bacterium
AATGCTCGGACTACTCACCCTCCACCTCCACATCCCCGGCTGTAAATCGCTGAAAGAAAAGCGGCATCGGCTGAAACCACTGATTACGCGGCTACACAAAGAATTCAATATCTCTGTTGCTGAGATGGATTTGCACGATGTTTGGCAAAGTACAGTCATCAGTTGTGCAGTCATCAGCAACGATGGCGCACAATCCCAGCGGACTTTGCAAACAGTAGCCAAATGGGTGAATGAAAACTGGTACGATATGACTTTGGTAGATGAAAGTATTGAAATTATTTAATCACGAATAAAACGAATATTTTTTGCTTTTATTCGTATTATTCGAACTATTCGCAACATTCGTGATACAAGGAGAATAAAAATGGATTTAGGATTAAAAGGAAAACGCGCTCTTGTAACAGGCGCATCGCGCGGACTTGGCTATGCGGTCGCCAAAACCCTCGTGGCGGAGGGGTGTAACGTCGCAATCAACAGCCGAGATGCAGAAAAGCTCAACGCCGCCGTAGAAAAGATCGAAGGCGAATATGGCGTTCCTGTCACCGCATTGGCGGGGGATGTTGGCAATGCTATGTCTATCGAGAAAATGGTCAAAGATGCCGTAGAAGCTCTTGGCGGGCTAGATTTACTCGTCACCAACGCGGGCGGACCTCCTGCGGGCGGATTTGAATCCTTCAGCGAAGATGATTGGGCAAAGGCGATTGACCTTTCACTGATGAGTCATGTCCGCTTGATAAAAGCCGCGTTGCCTTATTTACGAGAATCGGATTCGGCAAGCGTGCTAACGATTACCTCCTACTCAGTCAAACAACCCATCCCAAATTTGGTTTTATCGAATAGCATCCGCGCCGCAACGGTGGGATTAACGAAAACCCTCGCACTGGAATTAGGAGACGAGGGAATCCGCTTTAACTCCATTTTGCCGGGCTGGACAAAAACGGAACGGGTCGCGGAGTTGATGGGGGCACGCGCCCAAGCCCAAAACACGAGTGTAGACGAGGAAATCGCCAAGCAGATGATTCAGAGTCCGCTCGGCAGGATGGCAGATCCGCAAGAGTTTGCTAATCCCGCCGTATTTTTGCTCTCACCCGCGGCATCCTATATTACCGGTGTTATGCTGACAGTGGACGGCGGGATGTATAAGGGGACGTTGTAAGTCGCAGGCTTAAAAGTCTTCTAACAGAATAAGGTACAATCTGCGC
>JAOZOM010000146.1 GCA_029933275.1 Anaerolineales bacterium
AGTCTTCAGGAACCATTTTACCCGATAAAAAAATGCCCAACAGTCTCCTGTCGAGCATCTTTTTTTTTGCATCAATTTTTCGATTTTAATCCATGCCGAGATAGGCTTTCTGAACCATTTCGTTTTCCTTCAGTGCTGAGGCTTTATCCTGAACAACGATTTGACCCGTTTGAAGAACATAACCGCGGTCTGCAATAGAAAGTGCCATCAGCGCATTTTGCTCAACAAGCAGAATGGTCGTGCCTTCTTTGTTAATATCAACGATAGCATCGAAGACGGCATCAACGAGGACGGGCGCAAGTCCCATTGAGGGTTCGTCCAACATGAGGAGGCGAGGAGCCGCCATCATAGCACGTCCCGTTGCCAACATTTGCTGCTCGCCACCTGAGAGCGTTCCTGCCACTTGCTTACGTCGCTCTTTGAGGCGAGGGAAAAGGGTAAAGACACGTTCTAGATCATTAGCAATTCCATCTTTATCATTGCGGCTATAGGATCCCATTTCGAGATTTTCTTGCACGGTAAGCTTAGAAAAAACGCCGCGCCCTTCGGGAACCATTGCAACTCTTTTGTACACTAATTTATGTGCTGGGATGCCCGTAATGTCCTCGCCGTCATAGATGATTGAACCTTGTCGCGGGGTTAGTAGACCTGTAATGGTGCGGAGGGTGGTTGTTTTTCCTGCACCGTTTGCCCCAATCAGCGTGACGATTTCGCCCTCGTTGACAGTTATTGAGATGCCTTTCAGGGCATGGATATTTCCATAATAGGTATGGATGTCGTTAATTTCAAGCATTGCCATTGGTTATGCTCCCTGTTCTAGGCTTCTTCGCCTTCTTCTGTAAGATTAAGACCGGAGGCCGCACCGCGCCCAAGATAGGCTTCGATCACGCGCGGGTTGCGCTGAATTTGAAGTGGTGTGCCTTCTGCAATTTTTCCGCCGAAATCCATCACCCAAATTTCTTCGCTGATGCCCATGACAACTTTCATGTCGTGTTCAATCAGCAGAATGGTGATGCCCAGTTCGTCGCGCAGGCGGCGGATAAAGTGCATCAATTCGACCGATTCGTTCGGATTCATTCCGGCAGTAGGCTCATCAAGAAGAAGTAGCTTAGGTTTGCTGGCAAGCGCACGGGCAATTTCGAGTCGGCGTTGTGCGCCATAAGGCAGGTTGTGGGCAACATGATCACCCATCCCAGAAAGTCCAACAAAATTAAGCAAGCGAATCGATTCTTCTAAGGCCTCTGCCTCTTCCTTTAGGAAGCGACGGCTTTTATAGAGGGCTTCAAACCAAAGGGTTTTAAGATGAGGATGTTGCCCAACTAAAATATTTTCAATTGCCGTCATTTTTGAGAAAAGACGGATATTTTGGTAGGTGCGCGAAATTCCTTTTTGGGTAACGCGATCTGTGCTGAGACCTTGGATATAGTGCCCATCAAAAATAATTTCGCCTTCGGTTGGAGTATAAAAACCAGTGATGCAATTGAAAAAAGTGGTTTTACCTGCGCCGTTGGGTCCAATTACGCTCGAGATTGACTGTTCTTGAACGTCAATCTCAAAGCTGTTTACGGCAACAAGACCACCAAAGCGTTTAGTAACCTTATGTGTGCTGAGTATTGCTCCCATGATGCTCTCCTAATTCTCTAACTCCGCCGTTTGACTGGCGAGTTGCCGATCTCGTTCATCTTTTAATTCTTGCCGTCTTCGTTTTTCAGGCCAGAAGCCTTCAGGCTTGGCTATCATCATGATGATTAGCAAAAAACCATACATCAGCAAGCGATATTCGGCAAATTCCCGTAACATTTCAGGCAAACCAATGAGGATGATTGCCCCAACAATTACACCGGGGATACTTCCCAATCCTCCCACGATGATGAGTGAAATGGCATTCATTGAGATGAGAATGTTGAAACTATGCGGGAAGATATTCCCAATGCGAGCTGCGAAGATTGCACCTGCCAAAGATGAGAAAGCTGCGCCCATAGAGAACGCAAGCAATTTGGTTTGGACGAGGTTGATGCCCATCGCTTCTGCAACATCTTCATCTTCGCGCATTGCCATCCATTGGCGACCCAAGCGTGAGTCACGTAAGCGAATGGTGACAAAAGCTGCGAGGAGGGCTCCTAAAACAACCAGATAATACATCAACTGAGGGCTATCCAATACTAGCCCAAATAACTCAGGTTGCGGGATATGTAAAATACCTTGTGCGCCGCCTCCGAGAGGAGCAAGCCAGTTAGACAGAGCCATGATGCGAATGATTTCGCCAAATCCTAGCGTTACAATGGCGAGATAATCTCCACGCATCCGCAAAACAGGGAAACCAAGTAATAGTCCCCAAAGAACGCCTGCTAAAACAGCAAAGGGAAGTGCTGCCCAAAATGAGAAGCCAACACGTCCCAATTCACCTGTCGAGGTGAGGATACCCATTGTATATGCACCAAAAGCGAAGAAGGCAACATAACCAAGATCAAGCAAGCCAGCGTATCCAACCACGATGTTCAAACCAAGTCCCATCATTACATACATGCCAATAATAAAGAGTGCTTGGCTTAAGAAGAGTCCAACCATCCACGGCAAAGCTACCAAGAAGAGTATTCCTAAGACAGTAAAAATTAAGCGACCCTGTTTCTGTTGATCAGGTGAGAATGTTTTCCATTTATTATTTGTCGCCGTTTTTACGCCATAATAGCCAGCGGCGAAGACGATAGCAAAAATCAGAAGTGCCGCTATAGGATTAAGCGATTTTCCTGTGAAAAGCAATTTATTAAGCGATGTGCCGTTGAATTCTCTAAAAATTTGACCAACATTTTCAGAAAAGAGTCCAATCCCAAACACCCACGCTAAACCATTTATCCATCCTTTTCGGATTCTTTTTGGTAAAAAGGAAAAAGATGCACCCAGTACACCCATAATTCCAAAAAGACCTATAAGCAAGATGTTACCAAGGATGAGACCTTTTCCGAATGTCAAAAATTCGAGAAGAGTTGGTGAAAAATTGACAAACATTTCTCGCAATTTGAAGATACTGCCTTGATCTGCCTGAATGACAAAGAATTGGATAACAAAGGTCAGGATAACAAGAAATAGGCTACTGACTGCGCCAGATATAAATCCTGCCGTGGCTGTGATGCCGAGACTATGCTCTTTTAGCTCGCGTGCAGAGAAAAATCCAGAACCAACCGCAGCGAGAAGAAGAAATACATGCCCTAAGGTAATTGATGTTCCAATCAGCATACGGGGGGCAAAGGTTTCTATCATGCCAACTGCAGCGAGATAAAGAGCAACTATACTTCCCACTAATCCAAAACGGAGCATAGTTGTACGAAAGTTTTCTTTGAGTATATTCATACTTACACCTCAGGCTTTCTTTTCGGATAATTTTTCACCGAAAATACCTTGCGGACGGAATATCAGAATAATAACCAGCAAGGAAAAGGCAAAGGCGTCGCGCAGTTGGTTGACTGCGGGAATGCCCAACCCTTCCAAAATTAAGTTCGGACCAACGGCTTCGAGGATACCGAGGAAAAGCCCACCAAACATTGCGCCAGGAATGTTCCCAATACCGCCCAGCACCGCCGCTGTAAATGCTTTAATACCCGGAATAAAGCCCATAAAAAAGAATACACCCTGCGGACGAAAAAGACCATTAAAAACACCTGCTGCACCGGCTAATGCGCCGCCAACAGCAAAGGTGATCATAATTGTCTTGTCTACGTCAATTCCCATTAGACGAGCGACTTCTTTATCCTCGGAAACTGCACGCATGGCTTTTCCAATCTTTGTTTTTTCGATGAAGTAATAAAGGGCAACCATCAAGATAAGAGCGGCAACTAATACCACAATCTGTACACTAGGAACAGAAAACCCAGCGATATTATAATTAAGTCCGTTAAGAGCAGGAATAAGGGGATATGAATGGAACTCCGCCCCATAAAAACCGCGGAAAGAGTATTCAATTGCAAAAGAAGCACCAATAGCTGTAATTAGGGGGACCAAACGAGGGGCTCCGCGTAACGGACGATAAGCGACTCTCTCTACGATAACATTCAAGACCATAGAAACACCAGCCGCAAATAAAATCAAGATAAGAACCGCTAGGAAAGGGCTACTCGCCAAAAAGCCGGATGCTGCAAAACTGTTAGCGAGGAAGACTGTCGTAAACGCACCTGCCATATAAATATCGCCATGAGCAAAATTAATCATCAGCAAGATGCCGTAAACTAAGGTGTAACCCAAAGCAATCAGTGCATAAATACTGCCTTGCGCTAGTCCCGCAAAGATAAGCGTTACCCATTGTCCGCTTGTGTACTTATCCGCCCCCAAGGATTTAAACACACCGACAACAAGAATAATAATAGCAACAATTTGAAAGATTTTTAGCAAAAAATCAGTCAAGGAAAAACGATCAAGAAACTGTTGTAGCATAAAGAACTCCTTATGAAATGAGTCCAGAAAAAACGAGAATATACCGGAACACGAAATGTGAGGCAGAGGGGAAGTCCCCTCTGCCTCACGCTTAACTCATTTGTAACTAGAGATTAGAAATTATTAATCTCCAGGGGTATAAACAGCTTCGGGAGGCCATACAGCGTCCGCACCCATTTGGGCATCGGTGACCTGGAAGACTGCCAACGCACCACCAGTAGCGCAATCGCCGTGGCTGGTGCCGAGTTCGCCGAAGTCTTTGTCTGTGCAGTTGACTTTTCC
>JAOZOM010000486.1 GCA_029933275.1 Anaerolineales bacterium
CGAGTAATGCGTATTCCCTATTCCTTAAGCTCCGACACGTCCTAAAACATGAAAATTAAAATAACCGGGCAGAAAATAGCCAATACTATAATCAATCACCTGATCTGCGTCTAAATAAAGCTGTGAACTCAATCGCAGCAAAACATCGCCGCGCTGAATCTCTAATCCCTTTGCGACATAAGAAGGCGCACTGCTCGCATTCACCGCAATCTTTGCCATCGTGGGGGAATCGCCGCGTGTAATCAGAAAATCTAAAACTGAGCCTTTGAATTCTTTCGGAAGCTGCTCTGCAGAAAGAAATTCGCGGGATAAAGTGTCCACGAGGAACGCTGCGGGGCGTTTATCCATACACATTACCCGCGAAATGCGGATTAAAGGCGACTTAAGCGGGACGCTCAACTTTTGGGCTTGCTTGCTTTCTGCAAGCACCTCCTCGACCCGAACATCTTTCACCGAAACTGCCATCCCTAAACGCTGTGCCATTGTCTCAATACTCTCTAATACTTCAAGCCCGCTATCCAATACAGGAACCTGCCCAACAACAAAAGTCCCCGCTCCCTGCCTACGGCGAATTAATCCTTGCGTCTCAAAAGTGCGCATCGCTTCGCGCAAAGTTGCACGAGAGACGCCTAATTGCTTCGATAATTTTGGTTCAGAAGGCAGACGCTTTCCAGCCGGCATCGAGGAGATGACCTTTGCCAGATCTCCTTGTAATTTATGAAAAGGTGAAATTAAAACCATCTTATTTCCTATCAGAGCTGCACTGCATCTCACAGATGCGTTGCAGGTCGATTATTTTTGCAAGACTCGATGTCTAGTGCATCTAAAAGCAGATAGATGCAACGCACATCTACTCTATAACTGGGATAAACTCAAACTTGGTCACATCAACTAAGCCTAAATCTGAAATTCTTAATTCGGGGATAACAACCAACGAAAGCAAGCTAAATTGCATATTTGGGTTATTCAACGTGCATCCGCAAGCCTTGAAAGCATCTAAAACAGAAGCCGCCTTTGCCGAAACAATTGAAGCATCTTCGCGAGACATTAGCCCGGCAATCTCTAATTCGACCAGCCCAATCACCTCGCCATCTTTCACAACGACTTGCCCACCACCAACTTCGGCGAGTTTATTTGCAGCTATCGCCATATCTTCTTCGCTCGTCCCCGTTACGATCATATTATGACTATCATGCGAAA
>JAOZOM010000487.1 GCA_029933275.1 Anaerolineales bacterium
AATCGAAAAAACAACCTTTAGAGCGATTGTTGACGGGATTGGGAATCCGCGGCGTGGGCGAATCGGTTGCACGGGATTTGGCGAATCATTTTGCGGATTTAGACAGCTTGCGCACCGCTAAACAAGCCGATTTAGAGGCGATTGAAGGAATCGGACCCAACATCGCCGAAGCGATCGTGGATTGGTTCTTGCTTCCCTTTAATCAGCAGATTCTCGAAAAATTACAGGACGCGGGGATAAACCCCAGCGGACAGTTGGTAGCGATTAGTGAGCAGTTGCCCCTCGATGGGCTGACTTTTGTCGTAACGGGAACATTGCCCACGATGACGCGTACAGAAGTGAAAGAGTTTATTAAAGCAAATGGGGGCAAAGTGACCGGCTCGGTCAGCAAAAAAACCGATTATCTCGTGGTCGGAGAAAATCCAGGCTCGAAGTTGGCAAAGGCGGAGACGTTAGGGGTGAAGGTGATTGGGGAGGGTGTATTAAAGGCGATGAAACATGGATAGCACAGATTTAGCGAGTTTTCGCGGATAAAAACCTTTTTTAAATTTGCGTTCTATCTTTATCTGTTCTCCGCTAAAATAACCTTGAAAAGACGATCATGGAGATTGCAATCCAAACCCAGGTTGCGCTCCAGAGGGTGGAGATGGGATTCCCGCCTGTGACGATAGCGTAGATTATTTCACCGAAAATGATTAAGATCGAGATTATATCCACAAGGGGGGTGAGGCGTTTTTTGCCGAGGAGATGTCGCCCAGCGAAAATGATGATGTGTCCGCCCCAGTTCATCAGGAAGAGGGTAATGCCAAATTGTATGGCAAGCGGAAGATGTCTCCACGCAATGAGGGTTAGGAGAAAAACCATCAGAAAGTGGAGTGATCCATCTCCTTTTTCAATTTCAAGCATCCCGACTTCGTTTGCCATCTCGGACATTGTCCACGCACAGAGTCCGCTTAGGATACCGAACCAAGCCTGAAACAAGAGCGGATTCGAGTTGTTTAATCCTAAAGATAAGGTAAATGCCGATAGAACAAGTGTTATTCCAGCGTAGATTAAGTATCCATTCTTTCCCCAGCGTTTGAAAAAACGGATAGAGATGACTAGCAGAAAAACGGCGAGGTTGAGGGCAAGGATGTTGAGGAGGAGGAGAAAAATCATTTTGGAATTATGCCATAATTAGGCATGATTCTGCGAGGGTG
>JAOZOM010000488.1 GCA_029933275.1 Anaerolineales bacterium
TTTTGAAGATTTTTCCATGTTCCATTCCTTTTTATAAAAAAACGTTTTTCATCCAGCTTATCTCGTTCATCAGTGTTCATCTGTGGACAAGATTTTCTATTTCTTACTACTTTCTACTTCCAAAATCATTTTCCATAACTTGATTTCATCATAAGAAATTTCTTCGTTTAGCGCGTTAAAAATGGTGCTTAAAAATCCATCGCCATGTTCTTCAAAAGCCGCAATCACGCGCTGACCATCTTTAGCAGATATCTTGCTCATTCTTTTTAGATATTCGGCTTTGATTTCGCGTCCATCGGATAGAGATTTTTGAAGATGTCCCAAAATAGTGCTGGGTTTAAATCCCATATCTTTGGCAATTTGGTCGATGCTCTTCCCCGCTTGGAATTGTTCCCAAACATATTCGCTACGTTGTCTTCCTGTTTTAGATGAGAGACGCTTGCGCGCGCGTGGTTTTTGCTTGGGACGTGACTTAATATCATTTTCCTGGCAATAGGCTTGGATTGCCGGTAAAAAGTGCTTCCCGTATTCCGTCACTTTTCTCCCACCCACGCCATAAATCTGACGTAAATCTGCTTCGGTATGCGGGAAGTAACTCGCCATCTCCACCAGTGTACGATCTTGAAAAATAACATAGGGTGGAACATTTTTCAGGCTCGCCAATTCTCCGCGCAGAACGCGTAGTTTTTCAAATAGTGCGTTATCATATTCAACTTTTCTTTGTTGAGCGGTTTTGGCGAACGACCCCGCAATTTTGCCCCAAACTTCTTTGCCATTTAGGACTTCTTGTCCCACGTCTGTGATGACTAATGAGCCATGTGGCTTGGTGCGCTTTAATAATCCCAGCCGCACAAATTGAATGGCGATGTGATTCCAGTATTCTTTTGTATATTCTTTGCCTTGCCTATACGTGGAGATTTTATCGTGTCCAAACTTAATAATTTTTTTGGCACGGGAACCGCGTAAAATATCAATCAGATGTGCGGAACCGAAAATCTGTTTGGTCTCGAGGGCTGTTTTAACGAAGAGAAGCGCGGGGGCGGTTAGATTTTCTTTAACGGTATCCTGTTTCGGTCGCGCGTGCTCATCCTGTACTTCATCCAAACAATTATCGCAGGCTTGGCAATTTTCGCCCTGATATTTTTCGCCAAAATAATCCAAAAGCGGAATTCGGCGACAGTTTAGGGCATCCACAAATG
>JAOZOM010000147.1 GCA_029933275.1 Anaerolineales bacterium
ATTGGGAGTAAAGTGGTGAGCGGGAGTTGTTTCTTGCGTAAAATAATACCTTGACGAGACGCGTTGGAAACTACCAAAGATTATTATCTAACTCAAGAGCAAAACTAATTGCTTTCCTTATATCATCTAATCGTTCCGGGGATAGTCGAGTAATAATTTTTCCGATTTTCGTTTGTGACACGGTTTGGATATTATCGAAATTAATCACGCATGTTTCATACATCCCATCTTCGGTGGTTAGTAAAACCTCGGATGGAATATCTCGAATTCGGGTCGTGATCGGCGCAATTGTTACTGTGTTTAGATAAGGAATAATAGTATTGCGTGTTAAAACAAGGATAGGTCTGCGTTTATCAGGGGCTTTAAAGGTGTACCAGTAAATTTCCCCGCGTTTCATTCTGCCCCCCAAACCTGCTCGTCCTGCCAAATATCGAATTCGCCTTTTTCAACAGGGTATTTCGCATACCCTTCAGCGTGGCGTTTCTCTAATTTGCGGATTTCATATTTTTGCAAAGCTAATTTTAATGCTTCTCGAATGAAAGCTGAGCGATTTGTTTTTAAGCTGAGAATAACTTGGTCTACTTCGTATAATAGGGGCTCGTCAATTGTCATTTGAATGGTCTTCATAAGATATTCCTTTTACTTACGCTATATTTATGTGGATTGTAATCCACATAAATATAGCGGTCAAGATTAAAGCCACCGCTTCCTAATCCCTATGGGCTAATATCCTATCTTTCTAAAAGCCCCAACACCACCGGCAACAACTGCTTCTTGCGAGAAACGACCCCTTTGGCGAGGCGCGTTCCGTCTGGTTGGCGGGGATAGGGCAGGTCGCTGAGTTCGCTGGGTTCTTCGACAATCAGTAAACGGCTGGAGCCGCGTACCACGTCTGTGACGAGGAGCATCGCAAAATCGACTGCTTTTTGACTGCGTAGAGCTTCCAGCGCGTCTTTTAACGCCGTCAAATGCTTCGCTAATTGCTGTAAATCGGTGACTTCGGCTTGGGCGACTGCGAAACGATAATTCCCGCTCTCGTACAATTTCATATCGGTAGAGACAATTTCCTGTGGCGTGCGTGAAGATAAACCTGCTCCCGCGCTCAAAATCTGCTCGCCGTAAGTTTGCACGGTTTCGCCCGCCAAAGGTCCCCCGTGGACAAATGCCCATCTCCCTAACCTTTTAGCGGCTTCTTGATCGCGTTCTGTGGTCGTGGGTGAGGTCAAGATGAGCGTATCGGAGAGTAATCCTGCCAAGAGCAAGCCCGCAATTTTCGGAGGTGCGCTCAAACCCACCTCTTCGATTTTCTCCGAGACGAGGGTGCTGGTACTGCCGACAATATCGACTGTAAAACGAATCGGGACATGCGTGGAAGGATTTCCCAAACGATGATGGTCGAGAATCTCAAGCAATTCCGCCTCTTCGAGATGGGCTAAGGCTTGGCGTGTTTCGTTATGATCAACCATAATGATATTAATGCGTGGCGGATTGAGGGCATCCCGTTGGCGACAAACGCCTTTATAGACTCCCTTATCGTTTACCACGAAGAAATTATCGCCCTCGTAGCGTAAGAGCCGATTTAAAGAATCGCGGATTCGTCCGCTGGTGCGAAGTTGGGGAACGTCTAGGTTGCAGGCTTCGCTACTCGGCGCGTCTAAGACATCGGCGATTTTCATTTCTTGGCGATTGGCGTGAGTTCCGACTCTTTGGCTCATATAGGCAAAGATGCTCCCGCCGGTGATTAAGCCAAAGGGCTTCCCGTCTGTGTCCACAACGGGAGCAACTCCACCCGTGCGCGATGCGATTGCCCAAGCCTCGCGTAAAGGTGCATCGGGAGTAGTCGTATCCAAACGGCGAGCGACTGCTTCAAAGTGCGGCGAGGCATCATTCAGTAGCTTAGGGGCGCGTAAATCCAAATGTTTTAGCACCCATGATGTTTGCGGATTTGTCGCTCCAGCCCGCGCGGCGGTGATATTGCCCCCATCGCGTTCTTTAAGCAACCATGCGTATCCCATTGCCGCGGCAATCGAATCTGTATCGGGATTAATATGTCCAATTACATAAGTTTTGCTCATTTTTATCCTCAGGCTTTCGCTAAATCTCTCCCCAATCCCAAAATAGGATTGGGGGGAGATGCTCTTTAGGGCAGAGGTGGCAGGCGGGCGGGGGTTATTCTTTTTTGGCGTAAGAAAGACTCTGGTAAAGTTTCTCTACATCTTCGCTACGGGTGAAAGCGGTTAGCCGATCGCCAATCCGGAGCGTTGTTTCTCCATGCGGAATGAGAACATTGCCGTCCCGCCGGATGGAAATCAAAATACTTTCGAGAGGCAGGGTGCCGGCAATCTCGCCGATTGTTTTCCCCGTTGCGGGGGAATTTTCTTCGAGAATGATTTCAACAAATTCTGTTCCGTCTATATTACGCATTTTCATGCGTTGGGTACGATGCTGAATGGCGGCGCGTTTCGTGAGCGCAATTTGATAGGCTTCAATCACGTCCCGCCTTTGGATGAGACCTAAAAGATGTTCAGGATTGTCTCTGGCGACAACAGGCAAGCGTCCGTAGCCGCGTCGACTCATTTTATTTAGCGCGTCTCCAATGCTCTGATCGGGGTAAGTTGTTGCCAATTTTTCACGCGATGTGCCGATTTCTGCAACGGTGGTTTTGGATAGGGATTTTCCTGTGTTAATCGCTTGCTCTAAATCACTAATTGTGACCATCCCCCATAAATTGCCGCGTTTGTCTAAAATGGCGATGCCGTGATGGCGCGTTTTATTGAAGATACGGGCAAGTTCTTTCAAATTCATGTTTTTTGTGGCGGTATGAAGCTCTTTGGTCATCACCTCGCTAACTAAAACGCCTTGAAGAACATCTACGTCTTTCCCTTGATGCAGGCGAATGCCGCGACGAGTGAGTTTGAGTGTGTAGATGGATTCTCCGTTGAGCAATGTTTTTGCGAGCAGGGTTGCTATCACAACGGTTAGCATCAGTGGCAACATGATTTTATAGTCACCGGTCAGCTCAAAAAGGATTAAAACCGCTGTTAATGGGGCGTGTGCGGTTGCAGAGAAAACAGCCGCCATCCCGACCAATGCGTAGGCTCCAGGAGGCGCAGCTATGCCGGGAAAAAGATGATTGATAACGATTTCGAAGGCAGTTCCAAACATAGCTCCCATGAAAAGACCGGGGGCGAAAATACCACCTGAGCCACCTGAGCCGAGGGTGAGACTGGTGACTATCATCTTCAATATCAAGAAAACGAGAACTACACCCAAAGCAAGTTGACTAGCTAATGCTCTCTCGATGATATTATAGCCAACGCCGAAAATTTGGGGCGTTACATCCCATTTGATGCCGGTTAAAACGGGATAGGCGAGAGCAATTAGGCCGAAAGAAAGTCCGCCAACCGCGGGTTGCACCCATTCAGGAACGGCTTTCCATTTTTCAAAGAGGTCTTCGGTCCAATAGAGCATTCGTACAAATGCGGCACCAACAATGCCTGAACCAAGTCCTAAGAGAACGTAGAAAGCAAATTCCCAGAGACTATTGATTCCATAGGCAATTGGAATATGAAGAGCGGGTTCTGCTCCGAAGAAGGCGCGTCCGATTACGCTTGCTGTGACGGCAGAAACAACCACGCTGCTAAAATACTTAACATTGAACTCGCCTGCAATAATTTCGAGGGAAAATAAAACCCCGGCGATAGGGGCGTTAAAAGTTGCCGCGATCCCGCCTGCGGCACCACATGCTACCAAATTGCGAATACGGTCTTCTGAAAGGTTGAGTTTTTGCCCTAGCGTTGAGCCAAGTGCAGAGCCAATCTGTACCATAGGACCTTCACGTCCGGCAGAACCGCCGATTCCAATCGTAATTGCGGATGCGACTGATTTAATCAACGCCACAATCGGTCGAATGCGCCCGCCTTTAAGGGCAATGGCTTCCATAACCTCTGGGACACCATGTCCCTTTGCTTCTCGCGCAAAAAAGTAGATTAGCGGACCAACGAGTAGTCCACCTACAACAGGAACAATCAGAATATAGGCTTTTCCCCATTGTGTTGTGACGCTAGGAAGCCAATCATAGCCGACCCAGCTGACAGCGAACATTAGATAATGAAGAAAAATTGCCCCAACTCCTGTTCCTAATCCGACCAGAATGGCAGTGCCGATAAAGAGGATATCAGAGGATGATTTCCATTTATCAATTTTTTGAGTATTTATAAACATAGCTTTCAATTTATTTAGGTCTCCTTATTTCTTATAACGATTTTATTCCGCCATTATACCCTCATCATTTCGTCGCGACAAAAAAGAATCACCTTATTTTCCCCTCCTTGCTTCTTTTTTTGCTTTCCGTCCCATAAAGTTGTACAATAGCCGAACTTTGCATGCTCTGGAGATTTAATGAACTCAAACGACAAACGAAATTTCGCCGGTGGAATTTGGCACGGCGGTGTTCTTGCAATCGGGAACTCCCTTGTTCGCCCCACAACCGTTATTTCTGCATTAATTGTCCAACTAACTGGCTCTACAATCTGGGTAGGCGGACTTTCTACGGTACTTACTGTTGCAGGCACGCTTCCGCAGATTTTTGTGGCGCGCTGGCTTGAACCAAAGAAGCGAAAAATGCCCTACCTGATGCTCGCAATCTACTTGCGCGTAGCCAGTTGGGGCATCTTGGCGTGGATGA
>JAOZOM010000489.1 GCA_029933275.1 Anaerolineales bacterium
TTATGCAAGAAGACCGCAAAATTAGAATCTCTCTCCCCAGCAAGGGACGTTTGGGAGAGAAGAGCAAAGAGCTTTTAGCCAATGTTGGCTTTAAAGTTTATAAACCGAATCCGCGCCAATATATGGCGACTATTCCGCGTTTCCCAAATGTGGAGGTGATTTTTCAGCGTCCTACAGATATTGTTTATAGTGTGCGTGATGGCAGCGTAGATTTTGGCATTACAGGGCGCGATATTTTTCTCGAAAAACAGGGGGGAAATGGACAAATTTTAGAATTGCATAAAAAGCTGGGCTTTGGAAAATGCTCTTTAAATATGATTGTGCCGCAGGAATGGGAAGATGTTAATTCCCTCGCGGACCTATCCATAATGGAAGCAAGCCTAAAACGCGAGCTTAAAATCGCGTCTAAGTTCCCAAATCTGACCACGCAATTTCTCAAGCAAAATAGCGGCATCTCGTTTACCATCATCCAAGCAGAAGGCACTTTAGAAATTTCGCCAACCGTGGGCTACGCCGATTTGATTATGGATATTGTTTCAACTGGCACGACTTTGAGAGACAATCATTTGAAAATCTTGAAGGGCGGCGAGATTTTGAAAGCCGAAGCCTGTTTGATTGCGAATAAGGTGCGTTTGCGTGAAAATGACGCTGTGCGGGATGTGGCGATTCAGCTTTTAGAAGTGCTAAGTGCCTATTTGCGAGCAGAAGACCGCTTGGCGATTTTTGCGAATATTCGGGGCGATTCTCCTGATGAAATTGCAGAAAAACTTTTTTCACAGAAGGTGATTGGCGGTTTGCAAGGACCGACAATTTCGCAAGTCATTACGCGGGACGATGAAAATTGGTTCGCAGTGCATTTGATTGTGGCAAAATCAGAATTGCACGAAGCGGTGAGAGAAATCCGTGCTATTGGGGGCAGCGGCGTGGTGGTCTCGGATGTGAATTATATTTTTGAAGAAGAGCCAGAGGAATTAACGGCGATGTTGGAAGCGTTGGAATGAGATTTTAGTATTTTTAACGCGAATTTACGCGAATGAGCGAATTGCGCGAATGTTTTTAAATTAAAAAGCTTTTATTTGCGTCATTCGTCAATTCGCGAACATTCGCGTTGAGAAAACTAGAGCCAAAATTTGGAGACGAAAATGATAAAAATCTACCCACTTGAAGAAGCAAAGCAGACGATATTAAAGCGCA
>JAOZOM010000490.1 GCA_029933275.1 Anaerolineales bacterium
CACCTTTCTTCTTTAACTTACGCATGGTAATTTGAAGCGCAGGTTTTTCTTGACGCTCAACCTGCCGAAGGGCAACAACTGTCCCTAAATGGGAACGAGATTGAAATCCGTGCGTTGCGCCGGGTAGGTTGAAGGGATAACGCGGGGAGCGAGAAGGTCTGCCAGTTCCGCTAATCTCCCGTCCGAGAGAAATAATCAAATTTGCTATTTCAGCGGGGTCTGAAAGATTGCGCGTCCCGATGACGCTGGCACCGACCCAGGGTTCGTTGATTGGATTGCGCCAATGAGTTTCGATGCCTTCAACGCCGACTGCTGTGCCCATAATTGCGCCGACATTGCCGGCATTACAATCCGTATCCCAGCCCGCCATGTTGGAAATTTGAAGTGCGCGAGAAAAATCGCCTTCGCTATAAAGCAATGCCATGACGATAATCGCCGCGTTGGGGATGATATGCACAAGCCCGGGATAATCGCCATAATTCTCGGCGATAAAGTGATAGGCGGCGCGCCAATCTTCGGGGGCTTTTTGATGAAATTCTTTGACCTTGTTAACCATTTCAGTAAATTCACATTCAGCAGGGATGGTTTTTAAGGCGATATTGATGAGTTTTTTCGGATTACTCTCTAAAAATGCCGCGCTGACCATCGCGGCGATGAACATGCCGCCGTGAACCCCCGCCCCATCGTGCGAGACGCTGGCGGCTTTTTTGGCATATTCTGCGGCGCGTTGGGGATTGTTTGGAACAACCAATCCCCAAATATCGGTGAAAATTTGCCCGCCAATTTGTTCTGCCAAAACTTTTCCATTGAGTTCAGCCGAGCCAGATTGTGGTGCAGGAATCCCGCTTTTTAGATTTAGATAGGCGGTATGTTCGGTAGAATAGCCAAATCCGCCCCACCAGAGAGTGTTGCGCTGATCGCTGAGGTAATTGAGCCAAGCATCACCCATTTGTTTGGTGGTGATGTCTGCGCCATAATCCTGCAAAGCGTGGAGCATCACGACAGGTAGGGCGGTGTCATCATCCGGCTTAAAGATTTTTCCTGCGGGGAGTGGAAGATAAGTTTCCACTTCGCCGAGATGGTCTCGAATTTCTTGATAAGTCCAATTTTCGAGCGGTGCGCCAAAGCGGACACCGATACATTTGCCCAGCCATCCGGCGTAGACTTTATTTTCGTAATTATTGGGGAGTGG
>JAOZOM010000491.1 GCA_029933275.1 Anaerolineales bacterium
CGTGAAATTGAGATGCGAAAACCCGCAGAAGGCGATTTGTTTCTAGCCTGCTCCGATGCGCTGATTGCCGCACAGAATGCCGTTGTGGCAGCGGAATCCTTTGGGCTTGGCTCCTGCTATATTGGCGATATTATGGAGAATTATGAAATCCATAAAGAGCTATTCAATTTACCGCCACACGTTTTCCCCATCGCGATGCTGGTTTTTGGCTATCCTACGCAGCAACAAAAAGATCGCCAGATGACAACGCGTTTCGACGAGAAATTTATTGTTTTTGAGAATGAATACCAACGCTTAGACGGTGAAGATTTTGTCGAAATGTTTGCCGAACGCGAAAAGCAACTTCCGCAAGGCAAAGCGATGCGCGGCATTACGAATTCTGGGCAGCATATGTTCTTGCGTAAGTTCAACTCTGAGTTTTCGAGAGAAATGAGCCGCTCGGTGCGGGAGATGGTGAAGGTGTGGGTGGAGGGGGCGCAATACCCTTGACACAAACTCCATTTCAAAGATAATAGACCCCATCGCGTTGACGGAGGAAAGTAAGTCCGCAAAAGTTGTTAGAGAGGCATGGAGCATTGGCTGAAACTCCCGCCCGACGAAAGCGGATTGAAGTTCCCTCCTGAGTTGTTTGGGTGAAGACGTGTCAAGTGTTTCAGTGTCATGTTGTGTAGTTCAGACCGTTGGCTCTACGTTATAAGAGACGAGAATCGATATTAGAGATTTCCTGCTTTCCACTTTCTACTCTCTAATTATCTGCTCTCTACCGAGCGGATTTGTTCTGCGTTTTTAGACAACAAATCAACGTGGGTGGTACCGCGGGAATTTCCCTCCCGTCCCATTTGTGGGATGGGAGTTTTGTATTAAATCTAAAGTGTTGAAATTTTTTACCACTGAGAACACAGAGTTCACTGAGACTTAAGAGAAAAAAGAGAAAAACAAAAAGCTTTTCTCCGTGCTCTTATCATCCCCGAAGGGGGCTGTGTACTCTGTGGTGAAAGAAAAAAGGAGTCACTATGCTAGAAAAACTGAACGAAATTCAGGTCCGCGCGCTGGATGCCCTCGAATCGATAACCGATGAAGAGGCATTACAGGCGTGGAAGTCGGCGCACACAGGTCGCAGCTCTGACTTGATGGGTGTTTTTAAAGGCATCGGCAAAGTCGCCAAAGAAGATCGGGGCAAGGTCGGGAAGC
>JAOZOM010000492.1 GCA_029933275.1 Anaerolineales bacterium
TTCCCGTCTCCGCACCCTTTTCGGCATAGACCTTGCTGCATTCATCTCCAGACAGGACCAAGTGGCCAGTTTCTGGCCACTTTTGGCCAAAAACTGGCCACTTTTCCACCTCGGACGGCCCTCGGGCCGCCTGCACAGGGAGGGTCTGCCTTCATGTCGCACAAAGACTCCAAACCCCCAAAACGAGGAAAAGGCCCCAAGCTCCCCAAAGGCCCAAGACACTCCAAACGACCGAGAAGTTCGAAGCGTCCGAGACGCCCAAAACGTCCGGCCTTCCTCCATGACCAACTCTTCCGCTTTTTGTTCAAAAACCCGTCCCACATGACATCCTTCCTGCGCGCCGCCCTGCCCGAGGCCGCTTCCCTCCTCGACCTCGACAACTCCGTCATCCAGGACACCTCCCTGGTGGACAAGACCACCAAGAAACGCGTCTGTGACGTCTTGTGGAAAATCCCTTTCAAACAGCCACCCGGCACCAAATCCAAGCCCGCCCACGACTACGTCTACATCCTGTTCGAGCACAAAAGCGCCAAAGACCCCGATGTCTCCTTCCAGATCCTCGAAATGATGGTCCACATCTGGTCCCAACACCGAGAAGAGACGAAAACCTCGAAAAGGGAGAAACGTCCCTCGGCCACCAAACAGCCCCCCGACTATGTGATGCCCTTCGTGTTGCCCATCCTCGTCTCCAACCAGAAGGGACGTTGGCGCCTGTCGAGCGATGCCTTTCGTTCCCAGTTTAGAGGCCCGGATTTCTTCGTCGACAAGGTCCCAGACATCCCCATCATCCATCTGTCCTTGCCCCAGGACCTGGACCGAATCGACGAGGAGATGCAAGAAGTCGATACGGACCTGGCTGCCGCCTTGCAGGCCATGGTGCTGGCCAGCCAGGGGATCGACGAGGCGGGTCTGGAGCAGGTGCTCACCCTGGCAGCGCGAGGCAGTTGGGCACACCAGGACAAAGCCCTGGCAACGGCCTTGTTGGAATACATGAGCCATGGCAAAATAGAAATCGACCCGGAGCGGATGCTGGAAATCGCCAGAAAGGCTCTGGGTCACATGGCGGAGGAAGAGATGACCACCTTTGCACAGTACTTTTGGGAAAAGGGCCGCAAGGAAGGCATGGAACAGGGCCTCGAACAAGGCCTCGAACAGGGCCTCGAACAAGGCCTCGAACAAGGCCTCGAACA
>JAOZOM010000493.1 GCA_029933275.1 Anaerolineales bacterium
AGATGGCGATGCGCGGCATTTCTTTCTTTTTGAATTTTTCGATTGCCTGCCCTTTATAATCCGATTTGTGAGTAATGACCTGCGTCAGCCCGATATGTTCGGGATACATCTCCTCGAAAACGGATTCCAGCCGAAGGGCATGTTTCTGCGTCATCGCGAAGACGATGGTCTTGCCCGGCAGTTGTCCGGCTTGGTCTTTGAGAGAAACATCCCAGAACTCCTCCCATTGCTGGCGCAAGGTATCCCGATTGCTAATTTTTCGCTCCAACTCGGTACCGCTAAAATCTATCTCATCGGGATCAAGCCCCAGGTCAATGAGTGTGTTCCGCTCCTCCTCGCTCAAATCCACGCCGCGGATGCCCTTCCGCTGAAAATGAGTTCGCGCTTTGAAGAGGTCATAGTCCACCAGATAAGCATCCGCAATCGCTTCTTCATAAGAATACAAGAATGTCGGGATACCCTCCGGACAACCGAATTCGGTGAAGGTGTTGCGGTCGAGAAAATCGGCGGGCGTGGCGGTGAGACCGATCATGCGGGCATCGAAGTATTGCAAAACATCGTTCCACTTATTGAAAATGGAGCGGTGAACTTCATCGAAGATAATCAAATCGAAAAAGGCGGGAGTGAATTCACGAAAACAATTATTCAGCGTTTGTAAGGTGGAAACATAAAGGCGGCTGGTTTTCTCGATTTTGTGCGTGTAAATGCGTGTGGCGGGTTCATCGGGGAGATGTTCTTTGAAGCCTTCGTCGAAAGCCTGTTTAACCAAAGGAACGCGGTCAGCAACAAATAAAATCCGCTGTGCCTGATTGGATTTTAGGAAAATATCGACCAACGACATGGCTGTACGCGTTTTTCCCGTCCCGGTTGCCATCGTGAGCAAAGCCTGACGCTGTCCCTTTTCAAAAGCCTCCGCAACGCGTTGAATCGCTTCAAGTTGATAGGCGCGATTGGTGATTTCTAGTTTTACGCTGGCTTCAGAAAGCGGCGTTTTATGCTGGCGAATATATAGGAGATTTTCAAGGTCTTTTGGGGAGAAGAATCCATGTACTTGGCGTTTGGGTGCATTGCCCACGTCCCAGAAATAGATTTCCTTGCCATTCGCCATAAAACCGAAGGGACGAAAACTTTGTCGCTTCTCGATCTCTTTGACGTAAAACTCGGTTTGCGCCTGTGCGAGACGCGGGTC
>JAOZOM010000494.1 GCA_029933275.1 Anaerolineales bacterium
CACCTATCCAAAATATCCCCGCGCCACCGCCACCTGATATTTTGGCACGCTCTGAGGCATCTACCCTTGCGCCTGAGAAAGAAGAAGAGCAAAAAGAAAGTCTCGCCTCCACCATCAAAAAACCGAAAAAGAAACGCCCGATTTGGCTTTTCATCGCGGCTGGTGTCTTGATTCTCGCCGCAATTGCTTTTGCCATCAACGCTTTGGGACAAGATAATCTTTTCTCTAGTCTCGCCGAAAACGAAGCTTCTATCGAAAATCCTGAGGATATGCCTCCGCCCCCACCCATCGGCGAAGAAATTGATCCGATGGTTATTGATGCAGAAAATCTAATTGCCGAAGCACCGGATGATCCTTATACTCATCTCGCTTTAGCTCTCGCTTATCTTGAAACCGCACCGAACAAAAAACAACCTATTTATCAAGAACTCAAAAAAGCAAGCGAACTAGCTGAGGGCGACCCTCAATTCTTTGAAGATGCCGGTTATAACCTCATGGAATACAGCGCGTGGACAGGTAGTGCGGTAATGTTCTTGCACGCGCTACAATTCTCCCCACCGAAAGAGAGCGATGAATACGAATCCCTCCTTTACTTTTTCCACGAGAGTGCCTACAAAGCCGCCAGTCAACCAGAAATGCCCAATTACATTTCCTTTGATGAAATTAGAGAACTGGATAAACCCCTGAGTCTCGTTGTCGAAGCTCGCCATGCCTTTTATCATGGCTCTAACGAAGATACTCTCGCCCTTTTGCACGAAGTCAAAAAACTCGAACCAAATTTTCCCGAAGCCCTGCTCCTCGAAGGCGAAATGGCACTCCACAATAAAAAATTCGATAAAGCCCACCAAGTTTTCGAAACCCTCTTAAACTTTGACGACATCTCCGATTGGATTTACGTCGAAGCTGAACAAGCCCTCAACAAACTTCCTTAAGGAGAAATAATCATGCGTACCCCCATCGTTGCTGGAAATTGGAAAATGAATAAAACCGTCGCCGAAGCCCGCGAAATGGTTGCTGAATTTTTGCCCCTTGTAAAAAATATTTCAGATGTAGAAATCATCTTTTGTCCCCCTGCGACTGCTCTTTTGCCCCTCTCCGCGATGTTGGAGGGAACGGGAATTGGGCTTGGCGCACAAAATATGCACTGGGAAGCGGGCGGAGCGTTCACGGGTGAGCTTGCTCCCGCTA
>JAOZOM010000148.1 GCA_029933275.1 Anaerolineales bacterium
CGTAAAGCGGATCTAAATCTTGCGTTTGGATTAACTCACGCGGGTTGTGGTTGATAGCTTCGCCGTTTCGCGCGTAAAATCGGGCTTGGTGTCTGGTCACGGAGAAAAGTGAGTCGTGAGCGGGATACGCTTCGAGAAACGCCTGAATCCCAGCAGATACCGTTCCCCCGCGCAGTAGCGGGTTGGTGCTATGCGTTTGCAAATAGAAATCTGCATCCACTTGCGCTGTATCGTAGAGCAGAATATCGTTCATCGGGCGGTCATCTTCGCGGAGATGTTCGGGACGCGGTAGCAGGTGCACTTCAGGGAAGTTTTCTTGTAAATCGTCCATAATTGGCTGAGAATCGGTGTCTACGACAATCACGTCAATTTCTGAAACAGATTGCAAAGTCTCGATAATATGATGAAAAAGCGGTTTTCCAGCGAGTTCGCGGTAATTTTTGCCCGGCACGCGTTGAGAGTGGTGTCTCATGGGGACGAGGGCGGCGATTTTAGGCATTTTTATTCTCATATTCTATTTTTTCAACTGTACGCGGTGCGGGCGACTTCTCAGAGAGAATGCCGGGTGGATAATAAAATCTTTGATGCAATTGTGCATCAATTTTGCCTGAGTAATTATATCCCTGATAGGTTCCCAAATACTGCAAAAAGCGGAACCAAAGGATGCTTTGCCAATTTTTATTCAAAACCTGCTCGCGTTTTGCCTGCAATAAATCGGAATAGGTGCTACTCAGCCATAAACGGATGAAATTCCAAAGCGAAAAATGGCTTTGGGGTAAAATTTCTTTCATTGCAATTGCTTCGCGCCTATAGCGGTTGTGAACTTGGGCAGGTTTCTCATCGTGCAGATGGATAATCTCCGCTTCGGCGGTGTAAGCGATGTCGTAGCCTTGCGCCATCGCCCAACTGCTCCACGCCAAATCTTCGAGACCGGTGAGTTGTTCGTTATAAGGATTCTTTTCCCAGAGCGAACGTCGAATAGCGGCGTTCGCGTTATGCGAGTAGGGATGTCCCTGACGTGGTTGAGAAATATCGGGGAAATACTGTTTGAAAAATTGATGTTCAGAATACCAATTTGTCTCTCCGCCGCGTTGTTTGCCATAGCTGACTGCCAGGTTTTCATTCTCGAAGGGTTTGATGAGTTGCTCCAACCAATCGGGGTAAAGGGGATAACAATGTGCGCTGACGTTGACAATGAACTTGCCGCGCGCGGCTCGAACACCGTAGTTGAGTGAACGTCCAAAGGTAAATTCTTCGGGCGTGATGTGGACAATTTTTGCTCCATAGCTTTCAGCGATGGAGACCGTCTCATCGGTAGAGCCAGAATCGACGAGAATGACTTCTACCTCTTTTAGCGTTTGCTGTTTAATCCCCTCTAGCAGACGGGCGATATGCTTGCCTTCGTTGTAGGCGCGGATGACGACTGAGCAGTTCATGATTCCCGATTTCCGACTCACCAATTCCTATCTTCTTCATAGCCCAAGCGAATCAATAAATCACCTGCAATTTCTTTAAATATGCGTTTATGTTCTTCGGTGAAATACTTTTTCCATTCCCCGATTTTACTCGGTCGGAGAATTTCTATATTTTCGGGGGTATTTTTTTCTGCGAGAATATCAATTGCCTCTTCACGCGGAATCGGCAAATTGGGGACGCGGTGTAGAACGTGATCGAAAACCCGTCCCAGCGTTGTGCGGCGATCATGGATAAAATCTTCAACGTGGAGTTTTAGTACTTCGGGGCGATTTAGCCATTCGAGATAGGGAGAAAATCGTTCGGCGATATTTGGAAATGTCTCCTTCGCATCGGGAAGACCAAGAATGCTAAGGGTGAGGCGTTCATCGAAGCTACGCATTTTTTTTGCATAGGATTGTTGATGGTCTTCGGGCAACATCGCTGCGATATAGAAAACGTGCGAGATCGCCACGTCGCGCAGGTCGCGGAAGATGAAGAATGGCACAAAAGCGGGGGAATTGATTCGCTCTACAACTGCCGACCAAGCCCAAAGTCGCGCGGCGGTCACATCCAAAGGACGAAGAGAATCTAAATAGTTCAGCGCATCCTTTTCGCTGCGTTTCAAGCCGGTATTTCCATCATAAGAAGAAAAGCTGACGGGGATATGGTGTGCAAAAGGGGTGAACTCGGAAAACCCGAGCAAGGTTTCGTTAAGTAATTGTGTGCCGCTCTTTGGGAAGGAAATACCTAAGAGAATAGGCCAGCCATTTTCTGGAGTCTTGATTTCCGAAAAACGCGGACGGCGCACAATCGTCTCGGCGTGGTAGATGGAGGTGCGTAATTTATCTCTTAATCTTGGATGAAGAAAGTTTGTGAAATTCTTTTTCTTTGCCATAGGATCTCTTTTGGGATGTAGCTGATTTTGCCAAATGCAGAAATGGCTTTATTGATTTTTTAGCAAAAAATCGCCTTTTTCTAAAATCCCCTTTTTAATCGCATCAATAGCCGGAGATGCTTCGGGGGATAAAGAGGAAATCGGGAAGTGCTTTAGACGCGCGTTAGAAGCTCGCACGCCTTTTTCTAGGTAATTACCAAAAGGTAACGATGAAAAATAAAGTTGATAATATAAAAATCGGCGCGCGTTTTCTTTGAATTTGTGCGGCACGTCAATTTTCCCCGCGCGCAACATCGCTTCCAGTTTTTCTTTGTATGCCTTTACGCTCTGTGGGAAGAAAACGGTGGGATACTGTGTAAAACGCGCTTTTCCCGCGCATAGCACGGGCATCCCCATCATTGAGGCTTCCATGCCAATCGTTGAGTTATAAATCATGACGAATTTCGAGCGTTGAATTAGCTCATAAGAACTGAGCATTTCCTGTGGAGAGATAAAAATTAAGTTGTTTAATTCTTCGGCGTGTCGCGTCGCAACCCATTCTGCCACCGTTTCGCGGCTCGCTTTGCGGATGCGCATCTCGTCCGGATGGGCGCGGATGATGAAAAGGGTCTCAGGGTGAGCGCGGATCACTTCCAAAACATCATCGAGCCATGCAAACATATCTTCAAAAACTGTGTTGGCGTGCGGCTGGCTGGTATCAAAAATAACGTTGGTGAAAATAGGAATAATTTGCTCAAACTGCGTTGCTTTTGCCAAGAAGTCTTTGCCTAAGCCTTGCATCCCTTTCCAAAATTGGATGCCCGCCATTGTGAAATCTCCCTGAAAACGTTTTGAGAGATACGCATCTAGCCGCGCATTTTGTGTTTCGGTCAATTCAAATTTATCGGGGATATGGAGAGGGTACGCGGTCGCTTCGCCTTCTGTGAAAAATGCAGATGCGGGTCTTAAGCCGACCTCGTGCGTGATCGTGCGTATCCCGTGCTTGCGTGCCATAAATTTAGCAGTCGCTTCGGGATACATCTGCCCGTTAAACACCACCACCGCTCGCGGCTGGGCGCGTTCAATCAGCATCTCAAACTCTTTCGCCACATTCCACGCCGAGCGGATATATTCGCGAAGCAGATAACGTGTCGGCTCGTCATCGTTGAGATGATGACGGCGCAGAATCCAGCGCAAACCGGGCAGACAGAGTTCGCCTAGGGGGATTCCGTCAAATTCAAAATTCTGCAACTTGGAGAGAGGCAAGCCAAATAACGCGCGATCCAGTTCCGCATCCGCATTAAAAGAAAACCAATTTGCATCCATGCCCGTATAAAGCGTTTTCGATTGATAAATGCACGATTTGCAGGGCGGTTTTTGGGTCACATTTTCCCGATTTGTCCCTAAAACGCAATGTGTCAGCCCGCCCTTACACGCGAAAACTTGCACGGGGATTCCCAGCAAACGGAACGCCCAAATACTGAGAAGATGAAAACCGCTGTTCCAAGAAAGATCGTCAATGCTGGAAGAGGCTTCAAAAAAAATGATGGGTGCGCCCTCCGCTTTTGGAACCTGACGCGCAACGTGCCGCGCCATTCGCCAAATTTGGAAGTTATTTAAGTGGCGAGCAAAACGCCGCTGAATACGTTGGGTATAAAAATCTTTAAAATCCATATTGCGGCAATTGTATCAGGTGTTTGGGATTCTTTCAGAGCGCGAAAATTGACATTTACTCTGTTTTGGATATACTAAAAAGGTAGTTCTTATTCGGATTGACGGTACGCACCTGAATTTTGGCTTGCCCTCGTTAAAAGAGCATGATTTTGCCAAAAATACAGCGGATGCGCCGAAACTCACCCCCACAGGAGGCAAAAATGACTCGATTAACATGGTACGGACACGCAACCCTCGGCATCGAGACCGATGGCTACAAATTGCTGGTTGACCCTTTTTTCACTGATAACCCCGCTGCATCTACTACCGCAGACGCGGTGGATGCTGACTTTATCCTTGTCAGTCACGGACACGGCGACCACGTTGGCGATACAATCGCCCTCGCGGCGCGGACAGGTGCGCTGGTGATCACCAATTTTGAGATTGCGAACTGGTTTGGGGCGCAAGGGGTAGAAAAAGTGCATCCCCAACATCTTGGTGGTGGATTTCAGCATCCCTTTGGCTATCTTAAATTGACTTTGGCTTTGCACGGTTCTGCCCTCCCCGATGGAAGCTATGGCGGCAACCCAGCTGGATTTTTGCTGACGACCAACGATGGCAAGAAAATCTACATGGCGCAAGATACCGGTCTCTTCGGCGATATGCAACT
>JAOZOM010000495.1 GCA_029933275.1 Anaerolineales bacterium
TTGCAACTTATGAAATTCAATGGGGAAATGTTGAGCGACCGACACATCGCAATACGAGTTGGGATTGGGCACGCTTTGAGACTGCCGCGCAAAAATGGGTTGACCTGAGCGAAGGTGATTATGGTGTTAGCTTGTTGAATGATTGCAAATATGGACACGACATCCGCGATAATATCATGCGCCTAACCCTGCTGCGTGGCACAACCGCTCCCGACCCAGATGCGGATTTGGGCGAACATCAATTTAGCTATAGCCTTTATCCACACAGCGGAAGTTGGGATGAGCGCACCATTGCTGAGGCTTACGCATTAAACGATCCAATCATCGTTTATCAGGCAGATGTTGATTTAACGGAAGCAAGTTCACACGCGCGCGGAGCGGAGTCTTTCATCCAAGTCGATCAGCCCAATATCGTCATCGAAACCGTCAAAAAAGCGGAAGACGGGCAGGGATTTATCATCCGACTTTATGAAAGCCAACGCAAACGTGGGGCATTTACGCTGACGACCAATTTCCCGCTTGCAGAGGCTTGGCGTGCGAATATTTTGGAAGAAAATCTGGAAGAGTTGAAGGTTGAAACTCGGCGCGTATCTTACGCGATTAAGCCTTACCAAATTTTGACACTGCGTTTAATTCCGCAAAATTAAAATGCATATTTGCTTCATTGAAGACACTCTCCTGCACGGCGGGACGCAAATTTGGGTTGCGGAGGCAATCCGATATGCGCTGGCGCAAGGTGAAGATGTGACTTTGCTCGCCCCGGAAAAAAGCTGGATTATTGAGCAGGTGAGTGACACAAAAACTCATATCGCGCCCTACGATTGGGATAATGTTGAACAAAAAATATGGACGGATGCACTGAAAAATTGCGAGATCGCACTTTGCACCGTGCATCCCCCGCGTGGCGATTTTCATTGCGTTCGTTTTGCCGCAAAAGCTATTTACGATGCTAAGTTGACAACGACCCTGATCCCAAAAACAGGAACGATTGTCCCTGAATACAAGCGTGTATTTTATCAACCGAAGGAAAATACCCGCTCTTCGGTGGTTGCGATAGCAAAATTTACACAGCGTTATTTGATCGAGCATTACAAAATTTCGGCAGAAAAAGTCAATCTAATTTATCAGGGTGTGGATTTGCACCGCTTTCAATCCTCGCCAGAGATGCAAGCTAAAGCGCAAAAAC
>JAOZOM010000013.1 GCA_029933275.1 Anaerolineales bacterium
ATATGGTGGCACTTTCCACGCCCTTTCTAATGCGACAGAAGCCGGTACTTCGGACTTTTTGAGCGTTCGCCATGTAAACCTTGTTCGCTATGGTGACGATTATGTCACGATTGAACCAAATGTAGCAAAAAGCTGGGAATGGAATGATGACTTTACTGAGATTACGTTCCATCTTCGCGAAGGTCATAAGTGGTCAGATGGTGTACCTTTTACCTCTGCCGATGTAGCTTTTTGGCTGAACGATATTGTGTTAAATCCCGAAGTTTATGAAAACACCCCCGGTTGGGTACAATTTGGTGATGGCACAATGACCATCAACGTGATTGATGACACCACCTTCACCCTCATTTTCCCCGTACCGACCCCAGGCATTTTGAGCTTCTTTGCGACTTCTTTCCGCCAACCTTTCCAACCGCAACATTTCTATGAGGCTAAAGTGGCTGAGGGAATGAGCTTCATTGATGCCGTTAAACTCTATTACGGCTTAAGTGACTGGACGGACGTCCCCTCACCTCTCTTGAGCGGCGAAGCGGATGATGTCAAACCCACGCTTGAATCCTTCATTCTCGTTGAAGAGACTACCGAAGGTCGTCACTTTGTTGCCAATCCTTATTTCTATATGGTAGACACCGCCGGAAACCAACTTCCCTACATCAGCGAGCAGGATGAATTATATGTCCCCGATGCTGAAGTGCGAAATTTGAAAATCACAAACGGCGAAGTAGACTATAAAGTTCAGGCAATTGGCATTATTGACTACCCACTTTACAAAGACCACGAAGCAGACGGTGGATATACCGTTGATTTGGGCTTTGGCGTAGGTTCCTCTGAATTTTATGGGTTTAACCTGACCCATGAAGACGAAGGTTTGCGCGAAATTTTCAACGACCTCCGTTTCCGACAAGCCATGTCTATGGCGATTAACCGAGATGAAATCATCGAAATAATCTATCTCGGACAAGCAGAACCGATGCAAGCTCTCCCCGCAGATCCGAATACCGTTACTTTTGTCACCGACGAGCATAAAAACGCATTCATTAATTATGATATGGATGCCGCAAATGCCCTTCTTGATGATATGGGCTTGGTCGACACCGATGGTGACGGCTTCCGTGAACGCTCGGATGGTTCACCTCTTGCTATTGAACTTCAATACTCCACACAAGGTGGTCCTGCCGCTTTGCAGGAATTGGTCAAAAGCTACTGGGATGCCGTTGGGGTTAAAACCACCCTTAAAGAAGTTACCTCTGATGAATATCGCGAGCGCGCCACCACGAATGGAGCAGATGTAGTTACCTGGAGTAATGATGCAACCTCTGGTGCAGTCATCGTCTTAGATACCTCCATGCTTTTGCCACCCTTCGGTTATGCTTTTAATCCTGGCGTAGCTTACGGCTGGGAAGAATGGATGGCGAGCGATGGTGCCTCTGGCGTTGAACCTCCTGATGACGCAAAAGAACTCTATGATCTAGTCGCCGAATTCCTCCAATATCCGCTTGGTTCAGCTGAAAGTGATGCTGTTGGTAAGCAAATTGTTGATATTCACGTCAACAATCTTTGGAAAATTGGTATTGAGGGCAATGTTAAGACCCCCATTATCCACACCAACCGCTTACACAACTTTGGACCTTATACGGTTGTAGCCTACGATTATTATCGTGCTTATCCAATGATCCCTGCCGAATGGTATATCTCTGAATAATTATTAGACTAAACCTGACAGGTCTGCTATTAAGACCTGTCAGGTTTTTTGGATATAAAACCGCTTCCCCCGCGTTTTGGGTTGGGGTGTTGAATCCCAAACAAATTTGCGGCGTGAGCAGAAAGATGACTACGCCAACGACAATGTTAATAGATGGCAAGCACGTTGAAAGCGCGTGCGGTTCAGCTTTTTATCCAAAAAAAGTTCGTATTTCTCATATCTCCACAGCTTTTTTTATCGGGCAGACAAGAGGAAGAAGACATGATTAAATTTCTAGTTCAACGCACTCTCGGCATGATTGTCACCATGTTTTTCGTATCAATCATGGTTTTTATTATTATGGAACTCCCGCCGGGCGATTATGCCGAGCGATGGGCGTTTCGTAAATTTTCAGGGACAGGGGCGCAAATCACTCAAGCAGATCTTGATAATATCAGGGCAAATTTTGGGCTCGATCGCCCCGCGCCGGAGCGCTATTTTAAATGGATCAGTAATATTGTCCTCCACGGCGATTTTGGTGAAGCCTTTGCTTTTCAAACCTCTGTCAACAATGTAATCGGACAAAAAATCTGGCTAACTCTTGCTATTCTTTTTTCCACTTTAATTGTGACCTATATCATTTCTATTCCTGTGGGCATGTATGCCGCGGTGAGGCGTAATTCACTTGAGGATTATGCCCTAACGGTATTTAGTTATCTGGGATTTGCGCTCCCGAACTTTTTATTGGCACTGATTTTGCTTTATATCTCAATCACATACTTCGATACCTCTGTGGGGGGGCTTTTTTCACCGGATTATGCCGATGCCCCGTGGAGCATGGATAAAGCCCTAGACCTTCTTAGCCATCTAGTCGTCCCGGCTATTATTTTGGCTTGGTCTGCGACCGCATTTCAACTCCAAACAGTACGAGCCACTATGTTGGATGAACTCAATACCCTCTCTGTAACGGCGGCTCGCGCCCGCGGCGTTCCTGAATGGAAACTTCTTCTGAAATACCCTGCTCGCTTAGCGATTAATCCCGTTGTCAGCACAATAGGCTTCGATGCCAACCGCATCTTCTCTGAATTGCCAATTGTGGCTTTAGTATTAGGGCTTCCTGAACTAGGACAACTTCTACTTAAATCATATTTAGATCTGGATATGTTTGTCGCAGGCGCGATTTTGCTCATTTTGACCTTTATGATTGTTTTTATGAATTTCCTCTCCGATATTTTCCTCGCCATTTTAGACCCGCGAGTTAAGTTAATAGAAGGATAAGACAAATGACAACTACAGACTTATCCCACACTCCCCTCAGCCAAGAAGAATCCGAAGAAGCACAACGCTATTTTTCAGCGTCTCAATTTCAACTCATCTGGTGGCGATTTCGTAAACGCCGTCTTGCTCAAACAGGTGCACTGATATTGCTCGTCTTGGCTTTTGTCGGACTTTTCGCTGAATTTTTCAATCCTTACGGCGGGACAACCAGAATCAGCGATGCCATTCTAGTTTCACCACAAATTCCTCGTTTCTGTAACGATGCAGGTTGTACTTTACGCCCATTCGTTCCCGGCGTTGTTTCCAAACGCAACGAAGAAACGCTACGAATGGAGACTGTAATGGATCCATCCGTTCGGAGAGATATTTACTTCTTTGTCAAAGGTGAACCCTATAAACTGCTAGGCTTCATCGAAATGGATACGCATTTATTTGGTTTAAAAGAAGGAGCAATCAATCTTTTTGGCACTGATAGTATGGGGCGAGACCTTTTCTCCCGCCTTCTTCTTGCTACTCGGACATCCCTTTCTATCGGCATTGTTGGCGTGATTATCGCCTTTGTTCTGGCATTGATTATCGGAGGGATAGCCGGTTATTTTGGCGGATGGACTGATTACGCGATCCAACGCCTCACCGAGATTGTGCGCGTTGTTCCTGTCATCCCGCTTTATATGGGACTTGCCGCCGCATTCCCCAAAGAATGGTCATCTACCCAAGTTTACTTCGCAATGACCCTCATCTTGGCACTCGTTGGATGGCCCACCCTAGCCCGTCGTATTCGCGGCAAGTTGCTCAGTCTACGCGGCGAAGATTATGTCATCGCCGCGCGGCTTTCGGGAGCGGGATCCAGCCGTATTATCGGACGACATCTTCTTCCAGCCTTTATGAGTTATATCATTGTAGATTTGGTGATTTCATTCCCCTATATGCTTCTCAGCGAAACCGCGTTAAGCTTTATTGGATTAGGGTTGCGCCCGCCAACCGTGAGTTGGGGAGTCCTCTTGCAAGATGCCCAAACCGTTCGAGCAATTGAACAGGCTCCATGGCTCTTTATTCCTGCTTTATTCGTGGTTGTGGCGGTCTTATCCTTTACCGTTTTGGGTGATGGCTTAAGAGATGCCGCTGACCCCTATCAGGTTAGTGACTAGGAGAGAATCTAATGGAAAATATAAAAGAAAAAACCGATGATAATCTCTTAGAAGTCAAGAACCTTAAAATCTCTTTTAAAACAGATGAGGGAATTATCACTGCCGTTGACGGCGTAAACTTCACCGTCAAACACGGAGAAACTTTAGGCATTGTGGGCGAAAGCGGCTCTGGTAAAAGTGTCAGCACTTGGTCTATTATGCGGCTTTTACCCAAAAATTCGATTATTGACAAAAAATCATCCATCCGATTCCGCAAAAAAGACGGAAAAGTTGTTGATATCACTAAACTCAAGGCAAGAAGTAAAGAGCTTCGCAAAATTCGCGGCGGAGAAGTCGCACTCATTTTCCAAGAACCGATGAGTTCCTTCTCGCCTGTCTATACGATTGGCAACCAAATCTCGGAGGCAGTTCTCCAACACCGAGACGTGAGCAAAGAGGAAGCCCAAGAAATCGCGATTGACATGCTTGACCGTGTCGGCATTGCCAACCCACGCCAACGGTTTAAACAATATCCTTTTGAACTCTCCGGCGGGATGCGCCAACGTGCGATGATTGCTGTAGCCTTATCAATGAACCCAGCGTTGCTAATTGCGGATGAACCAACTACATCTTTAGACGTAACCATTCAAGCGCAGATTTTGGAACTAATGAACGAGTTACAAGAAGAGTTGGGGATGGCAATCATCTTTATCACTCACAACTTGGGTGTCATCGCGCAAGTTGCTGATAAAATCGAAGTGATGTATCTCGGCAAAATCCTAGAGCGCGGCACAACCAAAGATATCATTCAAAACCCGCAACATCCATACACCCAAGCCTTGCTCAAAGCCATTCCGCGTTTAGACCATATCGGGGAACGATTAAATGCAATCAGCGGCGATATCCCCAGTCCGCTCTCACGCCCAACGGGATGCCCCTTCTACACGCGTTGTGAAAAGGTGATTCCCGGCATTTGTGATGTCAAAATGCCAAATCCAACAAAACTCAGCGATACCCATACCGTATATTGCTTCTTATACGAGGAAAAAAATGTCTAAACCCTTATTAGAAATCAAAGACTTGAAAGTCTATTTTCCCATTCGTAGTAAAAACTTATTCGGCGGGGTCACGAAATATGTTAAAGCTGTGGATGGCGTTAGTTTCCATATCGAGAAAGGGGAAACACTGGGCTTAGTTGGCGAAAGCGGCTCAGGGAAAACCACCGTAGGGCGTTCTATTCTACGCGCTATTGAGCCAACCGAAGGGCAAGTGACCTATAATCTCGATGGTGATGCAGTTGATCTCGCAAAACTTTCTGATAAAGAAATGCGTGGTTTCCGCAAATATATGCAATTAATCTTCCAAGACCCTTACTCCTCGCTAAATCCACGCATGACGGTGAGAGATATTATCGCCGAACCCCTTGTTGCTCAAAATTTAGCAAAAGGGGATGAGGTAGATGAGCGCGTCCGAGAAGCCGCCGCATATTGCAAACTTAATCTTGAATATCTGCGCCGTTTCCCTCATGCTTTTAGCGGTGGACAACGTCAACGTATAGGCATCGCTCGCGCCCTCATCTCTAGACCGGAATTTATTGTTTGTGACGAATCTGTCTCCGCATTGGACGTTTCTATTCAGGCAGAAATTCTCAATTTATTGATGGATTTACAAGCGGAATTTGGGTTTAGCTACCTCTTTATTGCACATGATTTAAGTGTTGTTGCTCATATTTCTAAACGAGTTGCGGTCATGTATTTAGGGCAATTTGTAGAACTTGCCCCAACAAAAGACCTCTTCCTTTCGCCAAAACATCCCTACACCGAAGCGTTGATGTCTGCCATCCCAGAAGTCAACCCGGATATTGAAATGGCTCCTGTCCATCTCGAAGGTGAAATTCCTAGCCCCATTAATCCCCCCTCCGGTTGTCGCTTCCATACCCGTTGCCCCTACACGCAAGATATTTGCAAAACAAAAATCCCCGAATGGAAAGAAATTAACCCTGGGCATTTTGCCGCCTGTCATTTTGTAGATACCCTGCACTTAAAGGGCGTAGAAATGCCAAATTCAGAAGATGCCAATTAATCGGTAGCAAGCCCAAAAGGAGAGCGTCCCGATGATGAAAAAAATCCTAGTTCCCCTCAACAGATCCTCGTTCAGTCATAAAATTCTGACAGAAATCGAGAAATTCTTCCCCGCAGAAGAATATCAACTCACTCTTTACTATATCACCAAGCCCCCCAAAGGTTCCGGTTTTGCTGCCCCCGATTATCGTTCCGATTACGCACTAGAAGCAGATGGCGAACCAATGGGACCTAAAGCCTACCCTGTTTTTCCCAGCCAAGAGGAAGATAGCATCCAGTCGGAAGTTGAGATAGCACTACTCCCTATCGTCAATGAGCTAAAAGAAAAAGGCTACAAAACTTCTACTCAGATTTGTTTTGTGGATGAAGTTACTCGAGAAATCGTGCGCATCGTTCGGCGGGATAAAATTGACCTAATTGCCATGTCTACGCGAGCGCATATTGGCGTAAAACGATTTTTCTTCGATGATTTAGCTCAGCGCGTGCTGAAACGAGTGGATATTCCCCTCTTCCTCGTCTACCCCGAAGATTAATCCCTGCGAAACGCGCGTGACCTTAGGCTTGCTTTCGTTAAATTAACATCACTTGACCTGACAGTTTTTTACTTGCAAAAAATTGTCAGGTCTTATATTATCTGTATAGAGTATTTCAAACCGAACGACAACGCATGTACAAGATGCAATGCAGTTCTCAACTTCTATAAAAGGTAAAAAAATGAGCAAAGTAATCTTAATTCTCTCCGATGGTTTACGTTACGATACTGCCGTTGAGCAAATGGGATTTCTCGGGCATCTCGTAGAATCCAATCTTGCAGATTTATACAAAATTGTTGGCGAACTCCCCACCATGTCCCGCCCGATGTACGAAACAACCCATACGGGATTGCCCGTCATTGAGCATGGTGTTTATTCAAACTATGTCGTGCGCCGCTCTACGCAACCGAATATCTTTCAGGCGATGAGAGACGCGGGCAAAACGACCGCGGCGGCCGCCTGTTTTTGGTTTTCTGAGCTTTATAATCACGCTCCTTACGATATGGTTGAAGATCGAGAAGTAGACGATGAATCCCTCCTCATCCAGCACGGGCGTTTCTATTATGATGATGCCATTCCTGATGTTGAAGTATTCAGCGCAGCCGGAATGCTCGTCCGTAAATTTAACCCCGACTATTTACTTGTTCACCCAATGGGCATGGATGATACGGGGCATAAATACGGTGCGGATTCAGCAGAATACCGCGTCCATGCCATTCAGCAAGATGTAATGATGGCAAGTCTCATCCCCGAATGGCTAGAACGCGGCTACACCATCCTCGTCACTGGCGATCATGGCATGAATGCGGATAAAATGCACGGCGGCACTACGCCCGACGTACGCGAAGTTCCCCTCTTTATCATCCGCCCCAATACTTTAGGGGCAGGAAACACAGGTAAAACCGTTTCTCAGCTACAACTTGCCCCAACAATTTGTAGATTAATTGGAATCCCCATACCAAAAACAATGAAGGGCGTTTCAATTTTATGAGATTAAATTGCACTGAAAAAACAAAGCCCCCATTCCATTTGAGGAAACGGGGGCTTTTCTTTAAGTCTGTCTTTTTACCATTCCCCCGCTAGCGCGATGCCCTTGCCCGATGACGATAAAAGCATCCGCATCAATCTCCAAGACGAGATGCTTGAGCGTGTTTGCATCAGAACGGATTACCGTACAAAAAAGAACGGTATGTTCTGCCTTTGTAAACATGCCCTGTGCAGACCAAGCAGTCACACCAACACCCAGACGCATGAGTAATACTTGCGAGATTTCTTCTGGCGAATTGGTCACGATGAAAATGGTACGAATTACGCTAGGACCCTCTAAAACATAATCAGTTGCCAACCCGAAGATAAATAACGCTAAAAAGGAGTAAAGTGCTTTTTCCCAACCGAAAACTTGACCGAAAATCAGCAAAATCGCCCCATCGGTGATGATATAGGCTTGGCTGATGGGTAATCCCGTTTTAAGTTGCAGGACGCGGGTTACGATGGCTAAGCCCGCGGTGGTGCTACGCCCGCGAAAAATGAGGCCGGTGCCGATTCCGCCCAAAATACCGCCGTAAAGGGCATTGAGCAATAAATCATCAGTGATACCTGTAGGCAGGATATGTGCGAAGAAATCTACGCCCAAATTGTAGATAAGAACGGTATAGAGAGTTCGCACGAGGAAGTTAAAGCGTCCCAAATAGATGAATCCAACCACCAAAAGCGGGATATTTAAGATGAGCATCAGCAAGCCGACCGGAAATTCCGTAAAATGGTTGATGATAATCGCGGAAGCTGTCACGCCACCGCCGGGGGAGATTTTTGCGGGGAGAAAGAAAATATCGATGCTTAAAATCATCAATATCGCACCGAGAGTGATGATGAGATATTCTTTGAGAATCTTTTTCCAATCGACGGTGGAGAGAAAGGTCTTGGTTTTCATTTTTGCGTTCATGGTGTATTGTGTATTATGTATTTCATAATAATTTTTTACAAGGATGCTGAATTTCTCAGAGAAAAACGAGAAGCTAAGCAGAGTGGACAGGAATGGCTCGCGCCGTCAGAACGGGACAGTTAACCGCCTCTGCAATTTCTGCGGTCACGTTCGGGGCATATAAACGACGCAAACTATCGGGGTTGCTAAACGATGATCCCATGCAAATTAAATCATATCGCTGTACGTCCAACTCTTCTAAAATTTGCTGAACAACATTCCCTTGCCGCACAATAATATTGGATTTTATCCCCTGCTCTTTGGCATGTTTTTTGGCGTTTTTCAACGTAAGTGCGGATTTTTCTGTGAGTGGAATTTCTTGTTTTTGATTAATCTCTTGAGCCGGTAAATATTCTGATTCCACAGGTGGAATCACATGCAAAAATTGTACTTCTGCGCCAGTTCGTTTCCCAATTTCCAAACCAATTTCTTCTGCTCTTCCCATATAATCTAATCCGCCAAAGCAAATTAAAAGTTTTTTAATTGGCAAGCGCGCTTCACGCGTATAAAAAATCGGACTGGGGACATTTTCTAGTATCTTCCGAAAAGAACGTCCCATCAGCCAATGCCGAAAATGTGAACGCCCCAGAGAGCCAACAAAAAGATATGTGTCTTCATCCCAACCTATCTCTGATAAAACTTCCTCTGTATCACCATTCACAAGTTGTAGGTCGTAATCAAGTTTCTTTTCTCGAAATAAAGTGACTGCTCGACTAAATATCTCCTCAACTGGATGTTCTTCATCCATTTCTTCAACAACGCCTAGAAGCGTGAGAGGCAATTTCATCGTTTTTGCCATTCCTACCGCGTATTCTACCGTAGCCCAGCTCTCTGTACATCCATTTGTTACTAAAAGTATTTTGTCTGTCATACATAAACTCCTGATCATAAATCTTTACTTTTTCCAAAAGAGAATTTTCATAAAAAACACCTGCCATATCTTAATTCCCCCCACCAAGCAATAATTGCAACCCTGCACCCAAAACCAACAAACCAAGAATCCCACGCACCACAAGCATATTAAGGCGATACACAGTTCGCGCACCAAACCAAACGCCGGGCAAAGAGCCTATTAGTAGCAAGCCAACCGAACTCCAGTCCGTTTGCCCCGCGAAGATATAGCTAAATGCGCTGATAATCGCGAGTAATCCGCCGTGCATCACATCCAATCCAACCATATAGTTCAGTGGCATGGAGAAAAGAAGAAGGAGCAACGCCATGATGACCGTGCCTCCGCCGATGGAGGTCATCCCAACCAGTAAACCGCCGATCGCGCCAATACCAATCAACGCCAATGCGGAGGGGTAACGCACTTCGGATTCTTTCTTGGGTCCTAAAAAGCGAAAAGTGCGGGCAATAATGATAGTGCTTACAATAATTAGCGTCCAGCCCAGTAAATTAGGGAGAAATTCATCAATGAGCTGGCGATTATCGGTCTGGCTCAGAATAAATTGCGACCCCAAGATGGATGCCGGGAGGCTCCCGCTTGCCATCCACAGGACTGGTTTGATGGAAATCTTACTCTCTTTATGATGCTGAAATCCCCCAACAATTTTTGTGATTGCCGCAAAAGCTAAATCTGTCCCCACAGCTAAAATAGGATCGAATTTCATCACGACTAGCAAAAAAGGTGTTGTCAACGCGCCGCCGCCCATGCCGGTGAGACCGATTAAAAATCCAATTATTAATCCTGCGCCAATCAAAAGGAGAGTATCAGCCATTTTTAGCCAATCTCCTTGATTAGATAGAGTTCCCCGCGTTCAAAACCGCGATTTAGATAATACCCTCGCGTCCCCACCGCGGCGATAACTGCCATTCGACCGAAACCGTGCGCGTTTGCTACTTGTTCGGCGTACTCCAGCAGACGCGTGCCGAGACCCGCGTGCTGCGCCGATCCGCTCTTCTCCGCGCCTACTTCTAAAGATTGCCCATAAACATGCACCTCTCGAATAATCGCCGCGCCATCAAGGTCTGCCATTCCGGTTTTGGGTGCATTTTTTTGTGGAATCGACAAACGCAAAAATCCTGCTACTTGGTCTTCGGGGGTGATGAAGGAGATGAAATGTTCTTCGGAGTCGCCGCCCTCTAACTCCCCCCTCAGGGGGGAGAACTTGTTTGCTCCCTGTACTAGAGAATTTGTCCCTTCCCCTTGAGGGGGAAGATTAGGATGGGGGCTGGTCTCATACACCAAATCATCCAATTTCAACTTTTCTATCTCAATTTTCTTCCCGCGTACTTCTCTACAACGCAAACATTCGCATTTTGTGCCACTATTTGCCATCTCTCTATGCACATCTTGGCGCAAACTCGTGCGCTTATTCCCCTCGACCACGTTCGGTGAGGGGATATCGCGAATGATGCGGTTAATGCGGCAATAACGCGGTGTACTCGGTTTGATTTCTACAAGAAGGTGAATTAATTCTTCAGTGGTATAGGGCGTATATTCACCGCGTTTCCAGATTTCGTGCAATTCAGTATTCTCTAATAGTTGGGTGGGGTAGATTTTGATTTCATCGGGTGCGATTCCATCCCATAAGTGAAAAAAATCTTCGCGGTCAGAATCTAAAGTCGCACCGAGCAGATTGGGCATCCAATGTAGTACAATTTTAAATCCCCCCGCGCGGAGTAGCCCCATCGCTTTCCGCAAATCGTCTACGCTATGCCCGCGTTTATTTAGAGCCAAAATTTCATCATTGAGACTTTGCGCGCCCATCTGAACTTTGGTCACGCCCAAATAACGGAACCAAGCCAACTCGTCGCGCGTGATCTCGTCCGGTCTGGTTTCGACGACCAAGCCCACGTTCCGATGTTGTGCGGTTTCGTTAATTTTATGTGCATCTTCCAATTCCCCTTTTTCCACCACAGAGTTCACAGAGTCTTTTTGGTTTTCCCTTTGTGTTTCTTCGTGTACTTTGTGGTTAAAATTTTTAAGATTTAATGCATCAAAACAGCGCACAATAAACCATTCCTGATAATCTCGCCGATACGCGCTCCACGTCCCGCCCAAAATTAGCAACTCAATTTTATCAGTCGGATGCCCAACCGCTTCGAGAGCCTCTAAACGAGAAAAAACTTGGTCAAAAGGATCAAATTTATGATGCAGACCACGCATTGCGCCCGGCTCATCTGGTAAATAGGATTTTGGCATTCGTACATCATCAGGGCAGAAAATGCACTGACCGGGGCAGGGATAGGGCTTCGTCAGAACCGTCACAGTTGTCACGCCCGAAAGTGTTCGTACCGGTTTCATGCGGATTTTCGTCAAAATCTCGTTACTTGGCTCCATCTCGCCGCTCGCTACCATCGCATTATATGCCGCCACCAAAACATTTTTACCGATATAGCCCGTGGCAGTAGGATGATGTTTGATCGCGTTCAGCGTCTTTTCTCCCGCGCGAATTTCAGCCAACGCCAAGCGCGCCAGCCGCATTTTTTCTGGGGTGATTTTGCGAGATTTGAGCCAAACTTCTTTTTCTGGCATCGATTTTCCTGAGAAGTTATAATAAAGTTATGAAAAAAGAAATCATCGAAAAAATTATCGAAGTTAATCGCCAATTCTATCAGAAATTCGGCGAAGAATTCTCCGCCACACGTGGCAGAATCCAACCCGGTGTGCGTAAAATTTTAGGGAGAATTGGGCGGGATCGTACCATCCTCGACTTGGGATGCGGAAACGGAGAGTTCGCTCGTCAATTAGCAGGTGCCGGTCACGCCGCCCCCTATCTCGGCGTGGATTTTAGCTTGCCACTCCTCAAAGACGCGAGAGTAGTCCCTGAGCATTTTCCCGCTCGATTCCTAGCATTAGACATCACTTTGCCCCAATGGTCAGGTATCAGTGGGCAATATTCAGTGATTACTGCGTTCGCCGTGCTTCACCATATTCCTGGCGAAAAGACACGTTTGCAAATCTTGAAAAATCTTTATAAACATCTCGCACCGAATGGGGAATTCATCTTCTCCAATTGGCAATTTCTCAACTCAGAGCGTCTCCGCGAGAAACATCTCCTCAGCTGGGACTTGGTCAACATCCCCGAAACTAAAGTGGACAAGGGCGATTATCTCCTCGACTGGCGGCGTGGTGGATTTGGCATCCGTTACGCACATCAATATAGCGAGGCTGAATTAGCGCGTCTCGCTGAAATGAGCGGATTTAATATCGTAGATAGTTTTTATTCAGACGGGGCAACAGGAAATTTAGGTTTATATCAAATTTGGGAGAAAGAATAATGCGTATTGCGCGAAAACATTAAAGATTTCTGGACACGGATTTTTTCTTTTTTGACAAAAAATTCCGTGAAATCTGTGTGAATCCGTGTCCAAGTTTTCACTTTATATATTCAACATTACACAATCAACACGAAATACACAATATGTTTTTAAACCTCCACCTGATTCACGTCCATAATATATTGCCACCAATTATTATGGATGCCATTTTGCCGCCCAGCAACATGCGGGATGCGTTCTTGCCACCATTGATGGTGTAAACGAATATCACCATTCCCCCAATCATTAGCATTCACTTGGCGCGCTGCGCCGCTCAAATCGGGGAAATTAAGCCAATTATCGCAATAGCTCGGCACAAATTTCAGATTGCCCCAATCGTAATCTCTTTCGCTATTTGGCGCGTAGTGGACTATCCCCACCTCGGCTTGATCGGGATTCTTTTTATCATAACGCGTAAAACGCGCCCAAAGATTTGCATCGCCGCGTGTTTTAGCGAAAGTCTTTTCCATCGTCGATTCGATGCGATGGTCTAAAGCCTCTAGCATTTCGCCAACGCCGCGCTCGTAAGAAAATCCCATAATAATAAAACGCCGAGAGATATGGGATGTTTGCGTCAATGGAGCTGCGTTACACCAAAACGCGCCTTTTCCTGCCATTACAGATTCGTGTAAACCAGCATAGGGAAAAGCGAGAAGCCAAACTTCATCAATTTCATTATTTTCAATTCGTTCAGCGATGTTGAACTCTTCCAGAATGGCGTGATAATCGGCATCTTCGGGCTGATGCGGCGGGGTGACACCGTGTAGCGCATCCATGTAGAGCGAAGGCGAATAGCGGAATCCATCCACGAGGAGGGGGAACTCATCTACTTCGATACGTTCTACGATCTCGTAGCTCGCCATCCCATGACTGGTTTGGAGAATATCGCCAGAGAAGCCGACAACAAGGTCTTCGGGGCGTTGCCAGCCGGATTGGTCGGTCAGTTTTTCGCCGGTTGCCGCATCCATAGTGGGGTTGTAGATAATGAGGAGGACGCGGTTAACGGTACGTCGTGCGGGTTCGGGGATTGTCTCTTCAACGGGAGCAGGTTTCGGGTCTGCGGGCGAATCGGATAATCCAAATATTTTTTTGAGTAATCTGAGTAGAAAAGACATGAGTCCTCCTATCTATTTTGCGGTTAAGGAATATCCGCAACCATATAAATTTTATCGCCCTGCGCGATAAAAAGAAGATGCCCGGGGTTGGATGCCATCGTGCTTAATTTTCCTTCGGGGATGGAGCCTTGAATGGATTGAAGTTGATTTTGTAGTGAAAAAGAGCGCGGGCTAAAGCGAAAAATGGCTTGAGTTTCGGGAGCGAGCAATAAAAGCGCGGAATCGGGCGGTGTGGAGAGGTGCATTTCGGTAAAATGTACTTGCCCAAAATTATTTCCGCCTCCCGCGGCGGGATGCGGGTCTACAAGCTCAGCGGGATTGGTGCAGCGCGTCGGGACGGTATCTAGCAAACTGTAGGTACAACTCGCCAAATGCCCATCAGCGAAAAGAAGATAAAGATCGTTGCCTTTAACGCTCAAATCAACGGCGCGATCCATCCCCTGCGGGGCTTGTTTGAAGAAGGAAGTGGGATAATCGAGAAAAGTGCCCGCTCTGCCACTATAAACCCAAACTTCACGCGTTGGGGCATCTAAAAGGTAGAGAATATCGGCATCAAGGGCAATCGCGGTGATTTCTTTAAAATCAACCGGCGGCGTTTGAAGTGCCATCGCTGTCGGGACTTGGTTCGCGGCACAATAGAGCAAATTGCCTTGTGCATCTATTCCTAAAACAGAAGTGCCCATTGCGTTGCCTTTGGGCAATGTGGTGAGTTCTACCAAAGCCCCGACTGATTTCCCGCTATACTCGCCGCTTCGACAAATGAAATTATCATCATATTGATAACCACCACTCACGAGAAAAGCGCGTAGGATTTCGCCGTTAACCGAGTCGAGAATAAAGAGTTCGGTCTCTGTGGCAGCCATCGCCTTGATTTCGATGCCGCGTGGCAAATCTTTTACCGCAGGTTGAAAATCGAGTCGTAAAATACCCAATAAAGAATCGAGATGGCTTTGCGCCTCGATACGTAAAACCTTGCTTTCGGGTGTTTTATCGTATCCTTCGGCAATATCGAGTTTCTTGAGGGTTTCTTCCCATGCAATTCGTCCGGCAACAGGATCGCTTTGTTCGATAGCGCGGGCGTGGGCAACCTGTACCTCTGTAAAAGCAGTTTCGTATTGAATATCACGCCCAAATCGAAAATAGACCACGCTCGCAATCGTCACCACCACGAGGGGGATAATCACCGCAATCAGCAACATCACCCAACTTGGCAAAGTAACGGGCGCGTTCGGGTCATCTGCCGGAAGCAAACGCGGCATCATTTTACGCATAAAATCTTTTAGGCGGCTATTCCCCTCACGGGTAGCCTGCATCCCTTTTGCGAGGGTAAGCGCGCTTTGCCGCGCAATAATTTCACCCATCGGCGGGCCCGTATCGACTTCCTCTTCAAATTCTTCTTCCACTTCTTGCGCCTCGACAATAGGCTCAGGGGCTTGACGAGGGATAGAGGCAAAAAGGTCTTCTTCTGTGGGGATTTGCTGAGGCAAAGAATCTAAAATATCTTCTTCGGGTTCGAGGGTTTGAAGCGGCGGAGGAGTTGAAATCTCTTCTTCTTTTGGATTAAGAACAGACTCTGGGATTTCGCGTGGCGGCGAGGCAAAAATCTCTTCTTCTACAACTTCTTCCTCCCGTAGCACAAGGGGACGCTCTTGCGGAGGCTTGCTCTCGTTATCCAAACTTGGTGTGGCGGCGGGAGCTTCCTTCCGCACCGCGGCGACAATCGGCTGGGGTTGATGGCTCTCAAGTCGCGGCTCTTCGGCGATCTTCTGCGAGATACTCGCCAATGTCGGTTTGAGGGGGCGCGGCGGCTTGAGCAGAGTCACCTCGCCACGACCAGACTCGATTTCAATTAACAAGGCGTTGTGGTCTTCCATACTTTGACGCATCAAAACACTGCGAATCGTTTCCAGAGATGCAGATCGGTTATCGCGTTGCAGAATCTTTTCCCAACCGGCAGGGAGTTTGGGGGATATGAGCAAGCGTCCCCCCGCGCGTATCGGCAGTCGTGAGAGATAAAACTGGGTCGATTGTCCTAATCCTAGTCCGCGCCCTGACATCTCTTCATCATGAATATCTTTGCGCTCATTCCCCTCCATCCAATAAAGGTGTGCGGGACCTGATTCCAAAATATAGAGTTGCTCCTCACGCAACGCACATAAAACGAGATTGGCGAGTGAATACCGCCCCTGTCCGCTGGCTGCTATATTCCGCTCTAGCAAATCGCCGTTGAGGATGATTGCAGCAGCGCGCAAAGCGGCAGTGACCGAGCCGGGTGTTTTATAAAACTCTTCTGCCGCGCTGGAGGTCATTTGGTGATAATTGGCGGAGGAAAAAGGTGCATTCCCACCCATGCTGAGATGCACAATTAACAAATCACGGGCGCGGCTACGCGCTTTACGGCGCGGCGGCGTTAACGCCAATAATCCCGGCGGTAGCGGCATCTCGTTGCCGTGCAAACGATAGAGGGGGAGGAGGGTAAGGTTGAATGTTTTTGACACGTCTGATTTCCTGCGTGTATTATACTGGTAAAATCGCATTGGAGAATGTTTTTAATCTCCGGTAAGCACTGAAAACTCAGTAAAAATTTGCTTTTCACCGCGAAAAAACAAGGTACGCGAAGAAAAACTTAAAAATATCTAAAAAAAGATTC
>JAOZOM010000496.1 GCA_029933275.1 Anaerolineales bacterium
GTATTGCCCCCCTAAAGTGCAAATAAAAAGTTGCCTTATTTGCACTTTGAGCGTAAAATGCAAATAACACATTGTCTTATTAGGTCTCAATATGAACCCAAATGAATTTTCTTCCTCTGCCTCAGGGCAACTTATCCGCACAAAAAGCGGTTATTGGGCTTTTCGTCCAAAGCCTTTAGCTCTCCAAGTACAATGGTCTTCAAATCTGATTGCACTCCTATCGGAAACCGAGCGCGCCTTGGCGCAATTAGCGGAAGCCGGAGGCTCGTTGCCGCGTGGCATGATTTCTATCAAGCCTTTTGTGCGCCGCGAAGCGGTTAGTTCCTCGCGCATCGAAGGCACGCGCACATCACTACGAGAATTATATACGCACGAAGCCACGCAACTTTCTTTTCTTGACACAGATGCACTGGAGGTTCAGAACTATGTGGAGGCGTTGGAATACGGGCTGGAACGTATAGAAACTCTCCCCATTAGTTTGCGTTTTATTCGAGAATTGCACGAAAAACTGATGCGAGGCGTACGCGGCGACCTTTGGACTCCCGGAGAATTTCGGCGTAGCCAAAATTGGATTGGCGCACCCGGCTCCACCATCGAAAACGCTCGCTACGTCCCCCCACCGGTAGAGGAGATGAACGCTTGCCTCTACGAGTTGGAAGATTTTATCCACGCGCCTTCCGATTTGCCTTTGCTGATTCGCTTGGGGATGATCCATGTCCAATTTGAGGCGATTCACCCCTTTTTGGACGGAAACGGGCGTGTGGGACGCTTGCTCATTTCGCTCTTGCTTTGTGCTTGGGATTTGCTCCCTCAGCCTTTCCTGCACCTAAGCGGATTCATCGAGGCAAACCGTAGTGAATACTATCAACATCTATTGAATGTCAGCCAAAAAGGGGATTGGGAAAGTTGGCTTCGATTTTTCCTAACCGGTGTGCGAGATCAATCCGTTGAAGCAAAAGCACGCGTGAAAGCATTGGCAACTTTACGAGAGAACTATCGCAAAGAATTAGAAAAAGAACGCTCATCCCAGCGTCTCATGCAGGGCATAGATTTCCTCTTTGGCAACCCGATTATCAGCATCCGCCAAATTGAAGCAGGCTTGAATTTGAGCAATTATCGTTCTGCCCAGCGTTTGGTTTCTAGACTAGAAAGTCTTGGCATCATCCGTGAAATTACCGGAAAA
>JAOZOM010000497.1 GCA_029933275.1 Anaerolineales bacterium
CGCACCCTGCGCCCGGGCGGACGGCTAACGCTTTTCTGCCCCAATCGCGGCTACCCTTTCGAGACGCACGGCATTTATTGGCACGGCAAATACCGCTTCGGCAATATTCCCCTCGTCAACTATTTGCCGCGTAAATGGCGCGATCAACTTGCTCCGCATGTTGAAATTTATACACGAAAAGATTTAGAAAAACTCTTTGTAGGGCTACCAGTCAAATTCGTTGAACGAACGATAGTTTTCGGAGCTTACGATAATATCATCGCTCGCTTGGGGGGATTTGGCAAAATCTTACGCGTGTTAATGCAGGCATTGGAGAAGACTCCGTTGAGAGTTTTTGGGCTATCTCATTTTTGGGTGGTGGAAAAGAGCAAAGATTAGGGAGCAGAAAACCTTTTACGCTAAAACTAAAAACTTCCGAGATTTTGAAAATCTCGGAAGTTTTACTTTTTTCACCCTGTTTTTTTATTCGTCTTCAGTTTCTTCTCTTTCTTCTTTCCGTTTTCAATTTTCTTCCTCTCCATCTCATCAACAATTTCTTCTTCGCCATCCACTCCCATTGCTTCCAATTTCTCTTGCATAGACTTCACCCCCGCCCCATTCAACGCCTCAGCGACCTCTTTCCATTCCTCGGCAACAACACGGAAATCAAGAAAAACATGCCGTTGATACGCCCCCAACTCTACATATAACCCCTTCTCTGCCAATTCCGCAATCTCGCGGATATACTCCAAGCCCGTGACCAAATCTCTGAAAATAACATAACCTTGCTTGCCGACTAAATCCAGTCCTTCGACGAGGGTTCGTTTGACAAGGTATTCGTCGCCGGCGGCTTTGACGGCGAAGGATGTTGACATCTTGACCCAGCCGCTTGTTTCGGCGAATTTGTTGTGGTAAATAACCAATGCTTTCTCATTATTAGCACGATTGGAATAGGCAAAGACATCTTCGACAACGCGCCCATCGGCGTTCATAAAGTGGTAAAGCAGGAAGTTGTCTACATCCGCGAAAATGTATCGGCGGTGGAGTAACGGGGCAATGGTCTCTTCGTGATACTGCACAAAACCGGTATCAGGTTTCTCGTCACGGTAGGCGCGGCGGTACTCCATCCCATATTTTTCGCTGTAGCCTTCGACCTGTCCATGCCCAAACATCGGCAATCCCGGCAAAGTCGCCAAAAGGGTGC
>JAOZOM010000149.1 GCA_029933275.1 Anaerolineales bacterium
TCACCACAGGTCACACGCTCAAGACCACTAATTTGCTTAATTTCGCTATCCTCATTGGCGTTTTAGGGGTCTCATTGCTCTCAGGACGCTCCTTCTGCGGCTGGATGTGTCCACTTGGCACATTGCAGGATATGTTTGCGGGTTGGGCACGTCGTTTGAGCGGCGGAAGCAAGCGTCATATACGCGGGAAGCGGCGCAAAGCGAAATTCCCCATAGAACTCCCGCCAAAAGTAGACAAATGGGCGCGTTATCTAAAATACCTCATCCTGCTTGTGGTTTTAATCGCCAGCGTCCAAGCGATTTATCCACCATTACACAAGATTTGTCCGGCACGAGCCGTATTCAGTTTTCAGCTTACGCCTCTGCTTGCCAGCGTTTTGCTCACATTTATCTTTACCTCGATGTTGATTAAACGCTTCTGGTGCAAATATCTTTGTCCGCTTGGCGCGGCTTTGGCGATTTTCAACAAAATCGCTCCGCTACGAGTGACCATTGATAATCGTAAATGCACCGATTGCGGACGTTGTGATACCGAATGTCCAATGGGTATTGAAGCCATCCCCGAAAATATGCGTAATTTGGAGTGTATTCAATGTTTGGAGTGTGTTGAAACTTGTGCCATTGAAGATACGGTTGTGTTGAAGTTGGGGTAAAGCTCAAGATTTAATTACAATTTTTTGAAATCTCAAACAAGGAATCCGTTCCCCTAAAGGGAACGGATTCCTTGTAAACTCCCAAATATTAACAAAACTAATACACTCTTTGATTGACAGAATATTTCTCTTGAGATATAGTTAGTTTTACTAACTAACTGGTTGAGAGAAATTATGAAAAACAATCTCGAAGAAAGCGCAAAAAAGTTTCTGAGCCTAGCTAGGCGATTACGTCGTTTAGGATCGGGCATCTCCCCCCCCGAAGGGGTGCAGGCTTCTCCCTCCCATTTGGCATTGATCGAGTATGTAACCAGCAATCCCTATTGCGGCATCCATGAGATGGCAGAGGCGTTGAAACTCTCCACGCCGACTGTGAGCGTGAGCGTGCGTCAGCTAGAAAAAAGCAAATTAATAGCACGCAAGCCTCACCCCAAGGATGGTCGCGCTGTGCAACTTTCTCTCACGCCCACAGGAGAAAAAGTTTACAAACGCGCGTACCGTTTCCAAAGTCGAAAATTTGAAGAACTTCTCGCTGGGTTAACACCCGCAGAGCGAAAAACTCTAATTAGCCTGCTTGAGAAAGCACTCAACGCGGCAGAAAATAACTCTTAAGGAAAATCAAAATGACTAAATTTCTAAATAAATGGCTTCGCAAATTTCATCGTTGGCTCGCAGTACCAACCGCAATTCTCATTCCGATTATCATTGTTATAAAATTTTCAGGAAATCCTTCTTGGCAAGTTTTATTAAAGCAAGTCGATAAATTTCAATCGCCAATGATGCTTATTTTAGCTATTACGGGTGCCTATTTATATTTGTTGCCCTATATTGCCAAATGGCAACGCAATGGCCGAAAGAAAAAAGCTCTTCGCACAAAACAAGAATTGGCGAGGGGGCATAGTGAAACTCGTTGACAAAATCGTTGAGGCATCGAAAAATCCGCTTTCGCCGAAAAATCATTTTTTGGCGAAAGCATTGCCTATTTTTGTCTTCTTTTTTTTCTTCCCTGCCTTATTTTTTCTCCTCCCAAAATTCATTTTTGACGCACTTTTAAATTTCCCTGAAATTCCCTTTCCCTTCTTACGCTCAATTTTAGGCGGCGTGATGTTTTTGGGGGGCATTTTCTTTTTACTCTGGACGCTCAAGGCACAAAAAGAAATGGGGAAAGGAACCCCCATGCCTTTAATGGCGACTCAAAAACTGGTTATCCAAGCCCCGTATTCTTTTACGCGTAACCCGCTTGCTTTGGGATTAATTAACTTTTATCTAGGAATCAGCATTGCTCTTGGCTCAATCTCTTCTCTGATTATTGTCTTGATTTTTTCTGCGGCAATTTTGTTATATATCAAAAATATCGAAGAAAAAGAATTGGCGCAAAGATATGGCGCAGATTATGTGGCTTATAAAAAGATGACACCTTTTCTTATTCCACGAAGGAGTAGCAAATGAAAGAAGAATACATTTCCTCAGCAAAAATCTATGACCCAATGCTCTATTTAGCCCTTAATCCCATAAGATTAGCCGTGATGGAAGAGCTTTCACAACACAAAGACAGCGTAATTTTAGATTTATGCTGTGGCACAGGCAACCAACTAAAATTGCTCTCAAAAAACGGATTCAAGAATCTGCATTGTCTTGATCTTTCAGAAGCGATGTTGAGTGTAGCCAAAAAGGGCGGGCATCCGATAAAAATTTATGCTGAAGATGCTACAAAAACTAGTTTTGATGATGCCGTATTTGATATTGTCATGATTAGTTTTGCGATTCATGAAAAAGATAGAGAAACGCAAGAGAACATGATAGAAGAAGCTCATCGCCTCATCAAAGAAGATGGCATTGCTCTGATCGTTGATTATACTTTCGATGAAAAAACTACGCGACTTGGCAAAATGGGTATCGATTTAATCGAACATATCGCAGGCGGGGAACATTATCGTAATTTCAAAGGGTATATAGCAAATGATGGTTTAGAAAGTTTAATCAAAGCCGATAAGTTTGAACTTATTAAAAATAGTAGAAAAGTGTTTAATGGGGTGACTATTTCGACGTATCGAAAGAGGTAAGACTTTAGACCTCAGACCTAAGATTTCAATTTTTGAAAAAATCTTAAGTCTGATATCTGAGGTCTGGTGTCTTAAAATATTTTGAAATCAAACTCTTACAGTAAACAATCAAAGAAATTGCTCTTTACCACCTTTAATTGTGCGAAATCTCAATTAATCCCATTGCAAGATATGCTAGGGATTAAAAACGATGACTTGATTATGTCTTTAACCGGTCTTGCTGGCGGAATTTTGAATAATGGCTCAACCTGTGGCGTTGTGATTGGTGGAGCGATTAGTTCTGCCATGATCCGAGATAAGGAATTATCTGGGCAGTGGACTCTTGAAGATGAAGTTCAGCTTTTAGATGAAATTAAAGAAAATATCTCTTGGTTTGAGAATAAATTCGGCACGTCTCTCTGCCGTGAAAGAGAAGAACTTAATTATCAAAGAATTACGGTGCTTGGATTACTTAATCCGCAAAAAGCAAAGGGATGCGTCGCTCGGTCTGGCGCAAGCATGGATTATTTTGTAGAGAAATATAATTCTAACGAGAGCAAGCCCAAAACAAGAAAAAGTATATCCAAAAGTTGCGAACATTGCGCTCAAAAAATTCTCAAAGAAATTAGAGAAGAAACAGGCATTGGCAACGAAAAACTGGAACAAATATCTGTCGCATTAGATGGTGGTATCGGCTTAGCTGGTGGCGGATGCGGCGCGCTCTCAGGCGCACTTATGGCACTCGGTCTCAAATATGCTCTTGACACCAGAAACACAGAACCTGCCAAATTAAAAAATATCTACAGAGCAATGGATTCTGAGTTTTTCAGAATGGCGATTATTCTGGTCAAGGCATTTATCAAAAAGTTTGATGCTTTTGAATGTTCCCGGATCACAGGCAAAAACTTCAAAAACTGGGATGATTTCAGCAAATTCAGAAACACATCGTCCTGCGATGCACTCAATCAATTTTTAGTAGAAAAAACAATTAAGATTATTAATTCTTAGGAATGATTCACGCGTTATCTTCGCATCATCCCTCTCTACCTCCCCAAAATTTTCTCCCTCCAACATCTTGCAAATGCGACAAACGTGAATTTACGCTTGCGTGCCTATTCTCTAACACCTTCTGCTCCCCAACTCAAATTGCCCGCAACCATTCTTCTCATCTAGCGTTAATATCCATGTAACTTATATCCAAAAATTTCAAGTTTTATCCCAATAATTGCGATATAATTATCTAAGGCTTTCAGATTGATTTTATTCACTTCTACACGAGGAGAAAATACCATGAAATTTCTTGACCAAGCACTTCTTCTACTTACAGGCTTAACCGCCCTATATATTATTTGGCGTTTTTGGGGACGCTACAGCAAAGACAAAGCCCTCCATGATATTTATTATATGATGGCTATGGCTGTTTTATTTGTCTCAGGCGTTTTGCTAATCTTCGGCGGCTGGGGACTTTTAGCCTCGCCCTATATTTTAACCGTAGCGACCTTAATTCCACTTGGTCTTTCTTTGGGCTTGATGAATCAATTCATGCCGGAATATAAAAAGGCTTATTCTTGGTTTGCATTGATCGGCTTCCTCGCGGTTGCTTTTACTAGCATCACAGGAAATTCATTGAAAAGCATCGCTGTTCCTCTTTTTCACGGCGTAGCTGGATTAATTATTGTCGGGATTCCTCTCTTCCGTTGCATTAAAGGAGAAGCGCGCAAGGGATACGGCTTAGTTGCTGTTGGCGGCATTCTAATTAGCCTTGGTGGAATGGCTTTAGCTTTCTTAAAAGCAGGAAAACAATTGCTCTTCTTCAGTGAAACCGTTGTTATGGCAATTTTAGCCCCCCTGCTTTTACTCATGGCTCTTGCTTTCACCTTTGGCTTCATGAAAGATATTAAGAAATAAGCAATATCCATTCAAAATATCCGCAGTC
>JAOZOM010000014.1 GCA_029933275.1 Anaerolineales bacterium
AACGCTCGCGACCCAAACCTGCTTCCGCCAAAGAATCAAAATACCGGATGGGAACCCGAATCCGCCACCCCGAATTCGGTGAGGGGATTATCCTCAATACCAAAGCCCAAGACGGCGATGAAATCATTACCATCGTCTTCGAAAGCGTAGGGATTAAGCGTCTAGCCGCGAGCATAACGAAATTGGAAAATATTTAAGGGAGAAATAGTGAAATATGCTTTTCCTCGTGTTATCAAAGCCAATAGAGGCGATCTAGCCAGTCGTTGGGCATTACTCAATGCTTTGAATCAAATAGAGGGGAATGATTTTTTTGTTTTTGCTCACTTAAGGGAAGATATTCCTCCCTTTATCAACGATTTTATCCCCTATGGACCTCTGCGAAATGCGCTTTTAACACGCAAAGGCTGGCGAGCTCTCAGAAAATCAGATGTGGTGATTTGGGGAGTCGGCTTAGACCTCCAAGACGATTCCAGCCTAATGCGATTAAGCTATCTGCTCATTTTATATACCTTTTATCGTCTCTTTGGCTTAGAAATTTGGAGTCTTTTTCAGGGGGCGGGACCGATCGAGACTCCTGTAGGTCGTTATTTGGCGCGACAAGTTTTAAAACGAGTAAATACCTTTGTGGCAAGAGACCCGCAATCATTGGCTCTTGTGCAAAAGTTATCAACAGAGTCAAAGACCAAAACCTATCTAGGACATGATGCCATTTTCTTCTCCGGCTTAGAGAAAGAGTTGGATAAAGTTGGGATTGAAGAAAGAAAATGGATTGAAGAAATCACCGAAGATGCACCGCTCGTGATTGCTTTTAATATCCGTCAATGGTTTCATTTTTCTTCTAGTTTTCTCCCCTATCAATTCTCAAAAGAAAAATACCGCGCCCGTTCTGAAAATAAAATGCAAGAACTGGTCAATGCCGCAAGGCAAGCTGTGCGTTTTCTGAACATAAAATATCACGCTCGCGTTTTGCTGATTTCCGCCTATCAACCAAATATCGAAGAGTGGGAAGATGACCTTCCGTGGCTTCAAGCAGTTGCAGAGGGTTTAGAACCCGATGACGATGTGATTTTGATTGACCGAAAATTAACTTTACCCGCATACTTTCTGCTCATGTCCCGTTTAGATTTGGTGATTGGGATGCGCTTGCACACCGCTTTAATCGCGTTGCGTTTTGGTGTTCCCGCAATCAATCTGAGTTATACCCTTAAGGGCGGGAGTATTCTCTCACATCTTGGTTTGCCTGAATACCTTTTAGAGATTAACGACTTCTTGAAATCACCCGAAAATCTGGAAGATAAAATTGCATCTATCTTGAAAAATTTACTCAAAGAAAAAGAAAAAACATCCGCCGCGGCAAAATTGGCTATTAAGAAAAACGAAAAAATGCTCAGACAACTTTTTCTAGCAAAAGATACTCATCCAACAGAAAGGATATAATTCAACGACAAAGCATTATTCAATGCCTACATTTAAAGAGTTGCAAATTCTTATGATAGAAAAACTTCGCAAATTAAGCCTTTGGAATATCGTTAAATTTTTATTAGCTATTGGCTTAGTAATTTTTGTCGTTAAAAAGACAGATTTCGCGCAAATAATACTTCTAAGCAAACGTCTATCGTGGACATGGCTTAGTTTCCGCGCGATATTTTTTATCATACTTATAGTATTAAAATCCTTCCAATACTATTCTCTAATCGGTGGCGTACATTATAAAGATGTTCTCAACGTAGTTGTTTGGCAGAATGCGATCTCAAATTTTATTTCCAACAGTGCCGGAATCGCCTCCTATATGACCATGCTAAAAGCCGAGCAAAACGTTAAATTAACGCGCTCTGGCTTTACCTTCGTGATTGTCAAATTTGGCGATTTATTAACCATTTGTCTCTATCTCATTTTTTCGGCAATCGTAGTTTGGAATCAAATCCAACCTTTGCAAAGTTTGACCATTCTTTTGGTTCTTGGCATTTTATCGGGATTAGGGATATTTCTAATCACCATTTTATTAAGAGAACGCTTTGTAAATTTTGTAGAACGTATTCTAGCGTGGTTAAAATTAGATCGTTTTTCTTTGGTTTCACGCGGTTTAGAGATGCTACGCTCTCTAGCGGAGGAGAATCAACAAGTCATTTTTTCTCTATTGCGAACAGGGATATTTACCTCGCTAATCTATATGAGCGCAACGATGGTCTACGCCTATACAATTATCGGGATATTCGACCTTCCAATCGGGATATGGTCATCCATTTATATTACAACGCTTCTCCAGTTGGTTTCCTTTGTCCCGATTCAGGTCTTGGGCGGCTTAGGTGTTTCTGACCTGACAATGGTATATTTATTTGGCATATTTGGAATCTCTCAAGCAGAAATGTCGGCTATATCTTTGGGCGTACGCGCCCTCTTTTACACGATGAATGCCCTAATGTTACTTTATATCCCCATAAACGCCCTGATTCAAAAGAAAAAACGCAAGGATTATTCAAATGCAAGCGAATAGAAAAGAAATGGCAAAGAAAATCGGTGCGTTCCTCCTCTTCACTGCTTTATTTTATGCTCTTGCCCTTGAACTCTACGAAATCGCATGGGGAACCGGTAATCGGTTTGGCGAATTTTCCCTGAAATGGGGCGTAGGCTTTGCGCTCTCGCTCATCTTCTTATTTTCTTTGCTCCTTCTCTTAGGGCTATTGCTTTGGAAGAAAAACACGCTAGAACCGTTCTTTGCGCAGATTATCAGCCTCCGCCAAAAACTAACTTTCCTTCGCTGGATATTAGCCCTTCTTCTTCTCATTCTGCCGATTTATTTTCTACAATATACTTTATGGGGGCTGGTTTTCTCAGGCATTTATTTCAGATTATTTCTTTGGCTACTTCTTACCCTCATCTTGGGTATTCTCTTCACTCAAGATGAATATCACTTAATCTCTTGGCATCCTTTTTTAGCAAGTCTTCTCTTTACAAGCACAAGTTTTACCCTCGCGAGCGTTTTTTCCTTCGTCTCCGCCTATCCCTTCAATCTCTACTGGTCAGACGGCAACCGTATCTGGGATTATTCTCTCCTCTTTGGTCGCCGATTCTACAACTATCCCGCCGACCAACCCATTGAAGCCCTTATTTCTACGGGCAGGCAATTTGTCTGGGGGATTCCTTTCCTCCTTCCACATCCCACCATCTTTATCAGCCGCCTGTGGAGCGCGATCGTCCTTTCCCTCCCTTACGCCCTTTTCGGATGGATTCTTTTTCGAGATCCGAAAGCAAAAAAGACAATGTGGATTCTCCTAGGCATTTGGACTTTTCTCTTCCTCAACCAAGGTCCCATTTACACACCACTTGTCCTCAGTGCGATTTTGGTTGCCATAGCTTGGGGACGTCCCCTCTGGCTGGCGATGCTTCTCCTCGCGATATCCGGCTATTATGCGGGAGCGACGCGCTTTACCTGGATGTTTGCTCCCGCTATATGGGCTGGGATGCTGGAGTTGAGCGGAATCCCGTTAAAAAAAGACTCTCGTCTCACAGCTAAGGATTGGAAAAGAGCCACCGCAATATCTCTGGCGGGACTCTCCTCTTGGTATCTTGCGCCCATTGTCAAAATATTCAGCGAAACCGTTTCATCCGAAGGTGCGGTCGCCTTTGCCGGTAATACCGCTTTCAAGCAAACCCTCCTTTGGTATCGTCTGTTCCCCAACGACACCTACCCCGAAGGGATTTTGGGTGGCTTACTTATCGCCATCTTGCCCCTAATTATTCTCATCGTCTATTTATTAAGGAAAAAATACTGGAAACCTTCCTTTTGGCAAAAACTCGCGATATTTGGGTCTTTACTCGTCCTCCTAATTGTTGGGCTAATTATCAGCACAAAGATTGGTGGCGGGAATAACCTACACAATCTCGATATGTTCCTCATCACCCTAATTTTTGTCGCCGCGATCGCGTGGAAAAACGGAGGCAGGCAATGGGTCAAAGAATCAGAAAACACACCGCTCTGGATTAAAATCACGCTCTTTCTCCTCATCGCATTGCCGACTTTTTCCTCGCTGTCCAATATCTCTCCAAATATATCTCTATCTGAATCCGAACTTTTAATAGTAAAAACGCTTACCGATTACGATTTACTCACCAGTCCACCTATCGAAAAACTACCCTCTGATGAAGAAATCCAAAAAGCGTTGGGTTATATAAGTGAAACGGCAGAACTCGCTGATGTGCAAGGGGAAGTCCTCTTCATGGATTTGCGCCAATTGCTCACCTTTGGCTATGTTCCCAAAATCCGCCTTGTGCCAGAATACGAAAAAAAGATGATGATGAACGAAGCAATGGCAAATAATTCGACTTATTTTCAACCCTACTACGAAGACCTTGCAAATCATCGTTTTAGCCTCATCGTCACCGAGCCGCTTAAAATCGCACTTAAAAACAAAGAGGGCGTTTTTGCCGAAGAAAGCGATGCGTGGACAAAATGGGTTGCCGCACCAACCCTCTGTTTTTATGAACCGCTTAAAACTTTCAAGTCAGTTTATGCTCAACTTCTTGTTCCGCGTGAAGAACCCCTCGATTGTTCTACCTACCTACCGTGAAGTGCGCTTAACCTAAATGATGAATTTTTCCACATTCTTCCAAAAACACGAAAAATGGATTCCGCTTCTCTTGGCATTCTTTTTTATCATCCTAACTGCCTCTGGTTTAGCAACCATGCACAACCCGGACGAGTTGGTGCATCGCGTGTCCAATGCCTTAGAGGGAAGATGGGCATTTGACGAAACAAATTTCGACTACCCCTCCCTGCCCAAATACACGATGTTTGGCGTTGGAAAAATCGCCTACTCTCTCGGTTATGCAGATGACTTCAAAACCATCGCTCGTTTCCTCTCCGTCCTTTTGGGCGCGGGGACAATTTATCTCGTCTATTGGACAACCAGAAATCTCGGTGGGAGCGTGCTTACAAGCGCGGTCGCTTCGTTCTTCTTATTGTCGAACGATGTTTTTTCGATTAATTCTCGCTTTGCCCACAACGACCTTTATCTGACCTTTTTCTTAACGCTCACGCTTTATTTCTTAATCTTATACGGCAAAAAAATGCAGAGGGGCTGGTTTTATGCGGCGTTTTTCTCTGTCGGCTTGGCGGCATCAAGTAAATATAACGGTGGCGTTTTTATTCTTTTACCTCTCCTTCTCTTTTTATTCGGCGAAGGAAAAAAACTTTTTCAAGAAAAATTGCGTAGCCTTGAAATTTTATTTATTGGAATCATCTTGAGTTTTCTCGGCTTCGCATTGGGAACGCCCAAAGCCCTACTCTGGATGTCTTTCTACTTCAAGAGAATGTTGCCCGCCCTTTCACACCATGCCAGCTATGGCAAAACTTCAGAAAGTGTCGTGGGCATTATCGGACAAGGGGATGTTTTTCGTACTGCGCTCGGCACACCGATTTTTCTGCTCTTTTTGGCAGCATTTCTCTACTTTTTCGTGGTCATTGCAAAACACCAACGCATTTTTGGCGCAAAAGAATCTCCTCCTGAAAAATATAAGCTAATTTCTATTCTCTTGCTGGCTATCATCATTTTCGATTTGCCGATTATGGCTTCTTATAATTATCAGCCACGTTTCTTTTTGCCGATCATCTCCTTTTTTGCGATTCTTAGCGCACTTTTTATCGAGGAAGTACACAGTTTAATTAGGCAAAGCAAATATAAAAAATACAACTTCCTTCTTCCCGCTCTTGTGGGATTAATCCTCTTCTTCTCTTTCTTGCGCGTGATTAGCGTTCGGCTTCTTCTTGAAAATGACCCGCGTATCGCCGCGAGTGAATTTGTTACCACTCTCCCCGAGGGGACAAATTTAGAATATACAATGTATCCACCTGAGATTCCTTTAGAGCATTTCGCTAGCGAATACTCCTACCCAATTTTCTTTACGAAATTTGAAGGGCAAGAAGTCCCCGAAGTGGGGTTCGGTAAACCTTATAAAAAATTCAATGAGGGGGAAGAAGGATTACTCAAGCGAGAGAATGATTATTTTGTGATAGATAGTTTTACTTATGCGCGTTGTGAAAAAGAGATTGTTTACAAAACCAATCCTCTTGAATGTGATTTTTTCGCCCGTCTTTTGTCAGGAAAAAGTACCTACTATGAGCTAATCGGCGATTTTAACTATAGTCTCCCGCCCTATTTACCCCAAATCCAAATAGCCTTTGTGAATCCTGAGATTCAGATTTTTCAACGAAAGTGAGCAAACCATGCCCTCCTATCGAATAGCAGATCTCCCCGCCGATGACCGCCCTCGTGAGCGACTTGCCAAGTTGGGCGCACAAGCCCTCAGTTCAGCGGAGTTAATCGCGATTTTATTGCGCGTGGGCGTGTCGGGAGAGAGTGCCATCCAAATGGGACAACGCTTATTACAAAATTTGAATGGATTAAGTGGACTGCATCGAGCTTCTTTTGACGAACTCTGTGCTCAACACGGAATTGGGGAAGCCAAAGCCGCACAAATCAAAGCCGCGATTGAGCTTGGTCGCCGTTTAATGCTCGAATCTCCCGAAGAACGCCCCACGATTAACAGCCCAGCCGAAGCCGCGGCTCTGGTTCAATATGAGATGAGCGCATTGGCAAAAGAAGAAATGCGCGTTATCTTGCTCAATACGCGCAATAGCGTGATGGATATTGTTACGGTCGCACACGGTTCGTTAAATGCCGCCCAAATGCGAATTGGCGAAATCTTTACCCCCGCTGTGCGGAAAAATGCCGCGGCGTTGATTGCCATCCATAATCACCCTAGCGGAGACCCGAAACCGAGTCCCAACGACGTGGCGATTACGCGCGCGATGATCGAAGCGGGGAAACTCCTCGACATTGAAGTGCTAGACCATTTGATTATTGGATTGGGGAAATATATCTCGTTGAAAGAAAAGAAGTTGGGCTTTTAAAACCACTTCACTTGAAATTTCTTAAACTCCCTTCGGAACTCTCCCCACTCCACTTTAAATTTTCTAACTTCTGAAACACTCGGTCCCTTTTTGACTGCGAGCAAAAATGCCTCGAGGTCTTCACGAGTTCCTTCGGCGCGGGTTTCAACTTGGTCTCGCCCAACATTGCGTACCCAGCCGCTTAGGTTTCCTTTTTTTGCTTTTTGCGCCACAAAAGAGCGGAAACCAACTTGTTGTACGCGCCCCCAAACGCGGATATGAAGGCTGGCTTTTTCTTCCATCCCTATTTAGCCCTCCGCCTTAACGCCGAAATGCCAGAGAAGAGAGGGGCTGCAAGGAACAAAGCAAGTAAAAATAAGTAGGGAGCGAGAGAGCGAAAAGCTACTCCGAGCAAATTGGTTCCGAGAACAGATTCTTGCCAATTTGCATCCAGATAATCCAAAGATTTCCCAAAAACGCGCATTGTACCGGCATCGCAAGATAAGCCATCCGCATAGGCAAAAATCAGTTCATCTAATCCAGAAGAACCGTAATTGGCGTGTAGATAACGCGTAAAAGAAGTCGCTTCGGCATACGCTAAGAATGCTTGGGAGGCATCCCGTGGGAAGGGTTGACAAAGCGTAGAAATCGGAATGAGCGAAGTGTTTTCTACAGCACGCTCTAGGGCAAGTTGATAATCAGGGTTGGGATATAGCTCAGCAATCGAGGCAATTCCTTCCAAAAGCCAAGTGGGGAGACGATTGTAATTTTCGCCGACATGGCGATAGAGCAAAATATGCGCCAACTCATGCGGAATTTTCTGTTGCATCAAAATCTGCTGTTGCGAACTCGGCGCAATCGCCACAAAAACGATTCCCAACGCGGGGCTGGCATGTCCTGCTACCCAACTTTCTCCGCCCATAAAGAGCGCGTTTTGTAAATCGGTGGGTGAGGGGTAGATATAAATATCAATCAGTTCAGTCGAATCTACGGGGAAAAGCAGTTGGATATTGCTCAAACCCTTGCGCGCCGCATCCAATGCCGCTAAGCCAAAAGCCTCATCGCCATCGCTCCAATGGATCCGAAGATTATTCTCATCGCGTGTTTGCCAATCGAAACGATTATCGTTATAAGTGAAAAAATATTTTTCGCTGGTCTGGCTCGTCCCATTTTCTAAAGTGATTTGAAACCAATAAGAAATTCTCGCAAAGGGGCGGAGCAGATTTTTGCTGGCATCGTAAATATAGTTAATATGCCCTTCTTCATCAGCTATGAGCGAAATAACGCGAGTGTTTTCTTCATTTACATCACGAAAAAGGAGCAAAATTTCTTTGATGGGATTGGCGGCTTTAATCTCGGCTGAAAAACGGATTTCCTCCCCAAACTGATGCTCAACTCGAACATCGGCGAACTCGATTCCCTCCTGAGCCTGCGCTTGCCGCGTGAACCCGAAGAGGAGTGCTGTCAATAAAAGCAGATTGGTGAACGAGCGTAAGTTCTTCCCCACAGGAATTCTCCTTTATTTATCCGTAATTTGCGGATTGCTGCCGATAGAGTCTAATAATCTTCATTTTCAGGATCATAATTGAGAATATCGAATTGCTGAATATCCTCGGTGAAGTCAAGATTGGCAAGCGCGTCTTCGAGATACGCGATTTGTTCCTCTTCTTCATCGCCGTATTCATCAAGAAGCGCGTGGAGGTATTCACGCACGTCCTCGCCGCCAATCTCTGTCAGCGACCAGATTGCGGCTTTTAGGACAATCTCATCGTTTTCTTCGGTGAGCAATTGCAATAAAATAGGGCGAGCTGTAGCAAGCGATAAATTCCCCGCGGCTTTCGTTGCTGCAAGACGGATGTTTTCATTTACGTCCACTAAAGCCTCTAAAATTTGATCTTCCCAAACGGAATCGTAAGAACGTCCCATTGCGGAGACCGCGCTGGCTTTCCATAACGCGGCATCGCGTTCCCAAGCCTCTTTAATCAACGCCGGAACTTCTTTTCGAGAGGAAAATCCCAACGCTTCGACGGCACGCTGTTTAAATTTGGCTTTTTCCTCGTGTTGCGCGATTTGGAGCAAAGTCTCTTCGATTTTCTTAAGATTTTTCGCCGAGATTTCTTCCATCTCACCATAATAGATATAGAATCCGAGCGTAGAGATTGCTTCAGCACGAGTCTCTGTTGAGGGGTCGTTGCTGGCGATTTCTAAAAGACGCGGGATTAAATCTTCGCCATCATATTCCTCTAATAAGCGAATCGCAAAACTACGAACTATAGCGTCCTCATCGTCCAAAAGAGGACGAGCGAAGACATCAAAACTGTACAAAAGGTCAATCTCTAGCTCCACTTTAAGGTGGGCAAGGAGAGCATGTTTACGGGAGAGCGGAATTTCATCCCAAACGCTGGACAGCGTTTTTTGTTGGGTTGGCGTGAGATCAGAAAAAATTTTCGTATAACGAAAAAGACTACCATCGTGCATATCTTTGTCTTCGTCTAAAAGAAAGTCTAAGGCTTCTTGGAGAGTTGGTCGGGACATGGCATTTATTCCTTTTGTATTGCCTCGTGAAAATGAAACTTCGGGCATCAAAAATAAGACACTTTCTCAGCCCACCACGGAGGCAAGGCTTGGGATATTTTTGGATCTAAAATTTGCAGTTATTCTCTTTTTTTGGCTTCGCTGATTTTTTTTCGCTCGGCGAAGATTTGTTTTTCTCGTTCATCCAGTTTGTCTTTTGGCGCAATATAGCCAATCGCACCGTGTAGACGATGGTCATTATAATACGCTATGTAGGAGGTCACAACTGAACCAGACAATAGGACATTACTACTTAACGCTAACAATCCTCTTGACTCCTCCTCCCGCTCGTGATAAAAATACGGCGTATTAGTTGCCATATTACACACAAAGAGCCAAAACATGAGCCAAGACCGCCGTATTCGTAGAACACAAAAATTATTGGGTGAGGCATTGATTGCCCTTGTGCTGGAAAGGGGATATAAAAATATCACCATCCAAGACGTGACCGAGCGCGCCGATATTGGCTACCGCACTTATTTTCGGCATTATGCTGGTTTGGATGAACTCTCTCTTGATATTGCACAAGATAGATTAGAAGAGCTTTATGCCGCGCTCAACCTCCCCGAAGCAGGAGAAGAAGTCGTTGACCCTGTTTTTGCATTTCGAGAAAGTGGCGAGGCTCTTTTTGAACACATTCAAAAGAATCAGAAAGTTTTCCAAGTTCTCTTGCTCGATAATAATTTGCGTTTTATTCTTGAGCCGGTGATGAAAGTTGCTTGTGAAAAAAGCGAGATTCTTTTAAATACCTTGCCAGAGCCAAATATCGCTGTCCCGATTGCCGCGAATCATATTATCGCCTCGGTTTTTGCTCTGATGCGCTGGTGGCTATCAAACGACATGCCCCACCCCCCCGAAAAGATGGGGGAAATTTTCACCAACTTAATCGTCCAACCAACTTGGTTGGCGATGACGAAAAAATAATAAGTAATACGAAATATGTCAAAAAAAATGACACAAGAAAACGAAAAACCTCTTATCGAGCTCAACAAAGTCGTCAAAAACTACACCACCGAAGCCGGTGTTTTTCCCGCATTAAAAGGAATTGACCTGCATATTCAACGCGGCGAATTTCTTGGCATTATCGGTAAATCAGGCGCGGGAAAATCGACTTTGCTAAATATGTTCACCGGTGTTGACCAAATTACCTCAGGTGAAGTTATCATCCACGCTAACGGGAAGAGCGTCACCTTGCATGAAATGAGCGAAAACGAACTCGCTCTTTGGCGCGGACGCACGATGGGCGTGATTTACCAATCCTTCCAACTTTTGCCAATGCTGACTCTCGTCCAAAACGTGATGATGCCGATGGATATGAGCGGGCTTTATCATCCCCGCAAGAGCCGCGAGCGCGCCCTTGAACTCCTCGAAATGGTCGAATTGAGCGAACATGCTCATAAATTGCCCACCTATATTTCAGGCGGGCAACAGCAACGGGTCGCGATCGCCCGCGCACTCGCGAACGATCCGCCCTTGCTCGTTGCGGACGAACCAACCGGAAGCCTAGATTCTGTCACTGCGGATCACATCTTTCAGCTCTTCGAGAATCTTGTTGAGTCCGGTCGCACAGTTGTCATGGTCACTCATGATAAAGGATTGATGCCGCGCTTCTCCCGTCATGTAGAGATTGTGGATGGCGAATTAATCGCTCCTTCCCCCTCAGGGAGAAGGTTGGGATGGGGGCAGGAGGGGATAAAATGACAGATCGCTCTCAGCCCCAACTTGCTTCCCTTAGTGAAAAACCATTGATTGAAATGCAGCAAATCGTTAAAACCTTCGTCAACGCCGCGGGCGAATTTACCGCTCTGCGCGGCATTGACTTAACCCTGAACGAAGGTGAGTTTGTTGCCATTATCGGCAAATCGGGCAGCGGAAAATCGACTCTGTTGAATATGCTCACCGGCATCGATCACCCCTCGACTGGCAAAGTGATTGTTAAAGGCGTAGACGTTTATGCAATGAGCGAAAGCAAACGCTCGCTCTGGCGCGGACGGAATTTGGGCATCGTTTTTCAGTTTTTTCAGCTTTTACCAATGCTAAACCTGCTCGAAAACGTGATGCTCCCGATGGATTATGTCGGCATGTACGGGATTGACGAGAGACCGAAAAAAGCGATGGAATTACTTCGGATGGTCGGGCTGGAAGAACATGCTCAGAAGTTGCCGCGCGCCGTCTCTACGGGACAGCAACAAAGTGCAGCGATTGCGCGCGCCCTCTCTACCGATGCCCCGATTATCGTTGCAGACGAGCCGACCGGCAATCTCGATTCGCGTTCGGCAAGCCATATCATTGATCTCTTCGATGAACTCTCTTCACGCGGCAAGACTATTGTCATGGTCACGCATGACCCCTCAATGACCAAACGTACCTCGCGCACAGTCGTTATCTCGGATGGCATTTTAGTTAATGAGACCATCGCACAAGCTCTTCCTTTACTTTCCCAAGCGTTAATGAAGGAACTAAGCGAAAAAGTGGAGAAAATCCATTTTCAGCCTAGCGAAACCATTTTGCGAAGCAAAGAATCCGTTGAGAAATTCTTCATGATTGCCAAAGGCAAAGTGGATATTATTTTGCAGGGAAGACGCAAAGAAGATTTGGTCATCTCGCAACTCAGCGCAAATGACTTTTTCGGCGAAATCGAGTTGATACGCGGCGGAAAATCTATCGCCAGTGTCCGCGCCGCGGCAGATGAACCGGTCGAATTACTCGCCATCTCTCGCGAAGATTTTGGCTGGCTGATGAAAGAATCTCCCCTCACAGAAAAGGCGATTGGGAATATCGTCCAGAAGAGGCTAGAGGAGAAAAAGCAAGCGGATAGACGGAAGAAAAGAAAATTACTTGGACGATGAAAACGTATTACCTAAAACGTATTTCGTAATATTTTTAAAATCATTAAGAAATACATACTACGCATTACGCAATGCGCTCAAAAAAACCTTCTTCATAATAAAAGAATCACGGAGCAAGCCATGCGCCCACGTTGGCGAAAAGTTTTTTCAGATTTAGTAGATAATAAAGCCCGCACCCTCTTGGTGGTTCTCTCCATCGCGGTTGGCGTTTTTGCGATTGGGGTGATTGTCGGCGCGTATAAAATCATCGAAGCGGATATGGGGAAAAGCTACGCGGCAAATAACCCTGCCAATATAGAAATCCGCATGAGCAGCTTTGACGATGTTTTTCTCAGCACCCTCCGAAAAGTGGATGGTGTTAAGCAAGCCGAAGCGCGGCGTGTTTTTGGCGTGCGAATTCGTCCACTCGGCGAAACACAATGGACTTCCATTAACATCATCACCATGCAGAGTTTTGAAGAAAACGAGATTAATTTACTCGTCCCCGTTAGCGGCGCAACGGTTCCGCTGAAAAACGAAATCCTGCTAGAACAAGATATTCTCGATGAATTCGATGTTTCCTCCGGCGATACAATCGAATTCCAGTTGTCCGATGAAACCATCAAAACCATCCGCGTAGTTGGCATTGTCCAAGATTCATCCACAGACGCGATAGATTTTCTCTCCCCGCCGCTCGGCTATATCTCGCCGAAAACACTCCGTTTTTTCAAACAGCCAGAAGACTCTTTTAATCGTCTCTATGCCACCGTTGAAACGGGGCAAGATGATGAAGATCATATCAAATCTGTTTTAGCCGCTCTCAAAGATAAAATCGAGAAAAACGACTATTTTGCTTGGCGCACTTTTCACTCAAAAACGCACGAGCACCCGCTTGAGTCAACCGTCAACGCGGTCTTGGGGATTTTGATGGCGCTGGGGATTCTGATTATGTTCCTCTCCAGCTCGCTGATTGCCAACACACTCAGTGCGCTACTCAATCAGCATTTGCGACATATAGGCGTGATGAAATTACTCGGCGGGCGCGATGAAATTATCTTTCGGATGTATCTCGTGCTCCTGCTTGCTTTTGGCTTGCTCTCGTTATTGATAGCCGTTCCTGCAGGTGGACAGGGCGCGTATGCCCTCGCCAAATACGTTGGCGACAAGATGGGCTTTTCTCTACTCGGATACAGAATCGTGCCGCTGGCTCTCTATATACAAATCGCGGTCGGGATGCTGGTTCCGCTCGTGGCGGGATTTGTGCCGGTCATCAAAGGCTCAAAAGTGACTGTGCAAAAAGCCCTGAGCGGCGACCTTGCTCGAGAATCTGGTGAGCAAGCTGAAAAAGGAGCGGAGCGGGAATCGCGTACAGAAAGATTCCAGCTAAAGCTGACGCGTCTCCTCGTAGATCGCGGCATCCGCATCCCGCGTCCCCTTTTAATATCCTTAAGAAATACATTTAGACAACGCAATCGCCTCATCCTGACGCTTTTCACACTCACGATGGGCGGGGCGATTTTTGTCTCCGTTTTTAATGTGCGCGTTTCTTTGCGAAATTATGTGCAAGTGGTCGGGAACTATTTTCTCGCCGACGTGACGATTGGATTCGCAAAACCCTACCGCTTGAACGAAGTGGAGCAATTTGCGCTAACCGACCCGCGTGTGGCTTCGGTGGAGGGTTGGGCGTTTGCCAGTGCCGAGATTTTAGACGTGGACGGCTCAAATGCCGATAATATGGATATTCTCGCCCCGCCCGCGGAGAGCAAATTAGTTTCGCCACTGCTGGTAGAAGGTCGTTGGATTCAAAAAACAGACGTAAAGAAGATTGCGATTAGTGAAAGTATTTATCATACTTACCCTGATTTGAAAGCGGGTGATAAGATTCTCATCAAAATTAACGGACGAGAAGAGTATTGGGAAGTAGTCGGGATTTTTAAGTTTGTCGGTATGGAGGGAACGATAGCCTACGCACCTTATGAATATATTTCACGAGAGCAAAACATGGCAAATCGCTCTTCCTCGTATCGCATTTTATCGAATAATCACGACCGTTCGCATCAAGATATTTTAGCGAAAGATATTGACCTTTATTTCCGCGAAAATGGCTTTCAGGTGACGGACACAACGCCCGGGCTTTCGATGATGGATGATGCCTCGGAGAGCCTCGATATTTTGATTGCCTTTTTACTGATTATGGCAATGCTCACTGCTACGGTCGGCTCAATGGGCTTGGCAGGAACAATGAGCATGAATGTTCTCGAGCGAACGCGTGAAATTGGCATCATGCGCGCCATTGGCGCAACCGATTTCGAGATTATTCGCATGGTTTTGGTCGAGGGGCTGCTAATTGGGATTATCTCTTTTGGCTTGAGCATCATTCTCGCAATCCCTTTTACCTATCTACTCTCAACTATTGTCAGTTACGCTACTTTTGAAACCCCGATAGCAGTCGTTTTCACCCCAACCGGTTATTTTATCTGGCTAGGGCTAGTCGTCATCCTTTCGGTCTTGGCGAGCGTTATCCCAGCCCGCAATGCGGCGCGGCTTACAATCCGCGAAGTTTTAGCCTACGAATAAAGTTACAAGCGGCAACTTGCAAGTTTGCAAGTTAGAAGGTTAGCAAGGTTGAAAATTGAAAAATCTAAAATCTGATGTCTAAAGTCTTACAAAGAGGTAAAAAATGAAAATTCAAAAAAGAACACTTCTGGTTCTACTAAGTTTGGTCTTGACATTAAGCGCATGTGGCGCAAAAGAGGAAACGCCCGTTGAGCCGGTGCTCCCCGTCAGCGTGGACGCGGTTATTGCCGAAGGGCATATTCTCCCCGTGCAAGATGTGCGGCTTAACTTCTCAGTGCGCGGCAAAGTAGCAGAGATTTTGGTCGAAGAGGGTGAGAAGGTCACCAAAGATCAGGTTATCGTTCGTCTCTCTGATAGCGAACAAGCCGAAGCTGCTCTGCGCGGAGCGGAACTAGAACTGGTCAGCGCACAGCAAGCATACGATGATTTTGTCCGCACCGGCGGGCTGGCAACCGCGACAGCGTGGCAAACCTATCAAAACGCGCAAATTCAACGTGCCGCCGCCGAACGAGAATGGGAAAAACTGGATACCGATAGCCTCCAAGACGATATAGACGATGCCGAAAGCATCGTGCGCGATCGCGAAGAGGATTTACAAGATGCCCAAGACGATTTTGATAAATATCAAGACCTCGACAAAGATAATGCCAAAAGAAAAGATGCCGAAGATGCCCTCGATGCTGCTCAAGATGATTTTAATGAAGCAAAACGGGATTTGGAAGAGGCGATCCGTAAGCTGGACGAATCCCGCGCCGTGCTGGATGCGGCAATTTCAGCAGAATCTGACGCAAAATACAAATACGAATCACGCGCGGAAGATGGACTTGCTCCCGATGATAAAGCATTACTCGAAGCCCGACTTAACGCGGCAAAAGCCCAAGTGGATGCAGCACAGAACACTCTCGATGGTTACGAACTCAAAGCTCCCTTCGCCGGAACGCTAACCGACATCAACGTAGAAATCGGGCAATTGGTCGGTCCCGAACTTTGGGCAGCCCAACTCGCCGACCTGAGCGAATTCTACGTCGAAACCAGCGATCTAACCGAACTGGAAGTCGTCAAAATCACAGAAAATCAAACTGTCGAAATTGTCCCTGACTCATTGCCCGAATTGATATTGACAGGGAGCGTGGAAAGCATTGGGCAATCTTTTAAAACGCAAGCCGGAGATATTGTCTACATAGTCAAAATTAACTTGGCTGATACTGATCCCGCTCTGCGTTGGGGCATGACCGTAGAAGTCACCTTTTTAGCGGAATAGTCTTGGCTTATTTGGGCTATTTACGATATAATTTATCCACTTATTCAAGCTATACTCAGAAACGGAGATTAAAATGACAGATTTAACCATTCAACAAGGCGATTGGAAGAAAGAAAAACATACCCCCGTCATCGTAGCTCCCGATAGCGTCAAAGCGGGCGAAGTTTTTCAAGTCAAAGTAACTTTAGGACAAGAAATCGCGCATCCCAACACCACCGAGCATCATATTAGCTGGGTTTCGCTTTACTTTCACCCCGAAGGGAAGAAATTCCCGCATCACGTTGGCAAATTTGATTTTAGCGCACACGGCGAGGGCGTAAGCGGTCCCAACGAAGGACCCGTCCACACTCATCACGAAGTCATCGTCTCGATGAAAACCACCGCCCCCGGCACCCTCCACGCGGTCGCGATGTGCAATATCCACGGCTTGTGGGAAAGCAAAAAAGAACTCGCTGTTGAGTAAATCACTTTCTCAATATGCTAAACCTTATAGGTCACGTTTCAAGCGTGACCTATTTTTTTACCCTTCGTTATAAAACGAAAATCTCCC
>JAOZOM010000150.1 GCA_029933275.1 Anaerolineales bacterium
CGGGGATGCTTGCTCGCTCAACTGCGGCTTTAATCGCAATCGCGCCGAGTTTGGGCGCATCTATGCCTTTTAACGCGCCCTGAAAGCGTGCTATCGGCGTGCGGACTGCGCTCAGAATAACAACTTCATGCTCTTTACTCATCTTTTGACTCCTCCAATTGGATTAGGTATATCTTGGTGAATGTCTAAAAACAACTTTCCGAAAAGCGCACCACAGAGAGACACGGAGAACACAAAGTCTTTCTCTGTGGTCACAAAGAAATTCTTTGTGACTTTGTAGTGAATCCTTAGGAATTTATTTCTAGATGATTACTTAGCAAATGAGACTCTAAAAGTTTAAGAGATTTCTTAAAGCTACGCAACTGTCAATTTACCTTTTGGGGAAATCAAAAAGTCATATTTTTTCGCCTAACCTCTCCTGCTGAAAAACAGAGGGAAAAGAAAAAACTCCCCAAAGGGAGTCTTAGATTGACGAAAAAACGAAAAAATTACCCTACACTCGGTAAAGTAAAGTAGAAAATACTCCCTGCCTGAAAATGGCTTTCGACCCCAACTTCTCCGCCTAATTTCTCAACAATTCGCCGCGAGATGGATAATCCCAAACCATGCCCTTGGATATTGGATGGATTGAAACGCGTAAATTGTGTAAAAGCTCTCGCTTGTTGGTCAAGTGTCATTCCCCGCCCATAATCGCGTACCCAAAAGCGGATTTGTCCGCCTCGATGCTCGCCTGCGCCCAACTCAATTTTTGGCGGATGCCCGCCATATTTAAGCGCGTTGCTGATATAGTTACCCCAAACCTTTTCAATCCAAGGACCGTATCCGTTAACTTGGGGCCAGGTTTCGGGCAGGGTGATTTTTGCGTGTGTCTTCAAAATGAAATGCTCTAGGTGTTCCAATGTCTCGGCAACAATATATCCCATATCCAAAGTATGCAGTTGAATATCATCATCTTGTCGCAAACTTGCCAACAAAAGCATATCTTGGATGATTGTATTCATTTTTAAGCTGGTCAGGGTGATTTGCTGAGAAATGGTGTGGATATTCTCAGGGTTGGATGAAAACCCCTCTTTCTCAAGTAAATGGCTATAGCCGATAATTACACCGATTGGAGTCTTCAATTCGTGGGCGATGGTATGCGCAAAATCGTCCAATTCTACATTTTGCTTGTTTATCAGCGCATTGGTTTCGCGTAATTCGACTGTGTTTTTTTGCAGTTCTTGATTCTTCTCATCCAGCAAGCGTTGATATTTATACATCATACTGGTAACAAAATACGCCATCACGAAAGTAAGGGGAACTGTGATAATAACAGTTGTTATAGTAACTAACCTCGTGAAGAGCCATTCTAAAGTTAAAGAAAAGCCAAGTGTTAGCGGTGTTATTGCTAGAGCAATCTTTAGAGGTGTATTGAGTATTTTTCGCATAAAGTGTTTTTTTAGGATCTTTCCAAGACTCCACTACAAAACGGTCATTTCACCACAAAGGACACAAGGGAACACAAAGTTTTTTGTTTTTTACGTTAAAAACATTGAAATCTTATAAAAAAAGGGTGTTTTTTGGGCAAAAAATGCCAAAAACTTGTCATTTCGAGTACGAATTCTTTTTTTTGCTCTCATTTTAAAAGTTTTTCTTTGTGAACTTTGTGCTCTTCGTGGTGAGATGGTTTTTGCAGTAGACTCTTCCAAGAAAAGCTATTATAGCCTGTAATTTTGTGAAATTTTCTACGATGCAATTGAGTTGTAATTAATGAAAAGCGCATAGAGAGTGCGCGTCTCTTTTAGATAGCGTGTGTTATAGCTTGCAGTACTTTCAGAGCGATGAAAAATCGCTTTGTTTTTATAGGAGAAAAAATGCAAAAAAAAGTTGTTATTACTGGCTTGGGCGCAATCAGCCCGCTCGGTTTGAACGTGGAAAATACTTGGAAAGCCTTGCTCGAAGGAAAATCGGGCGTTGCACTAATTACTCATTTTGATACAGGCGAACATAAGACAAAATTCGCCGCCGAAGTCAAAGATTTTGACCCGATTGCCCTCTTTGGTCGGCGAGATGCTCGGCGGATGGATCGCTATGTCCAATTCGCGTTGGCAGCCTCTTTGCAGGCTGTCGCGGATGCGGATTTGGAGGTTACCGCTGAAAATAAAGATCGGATTGGTGTCCTGATCGGCACGGGAATCGGCGGGATAGAGACTCTCCTCAAACAGGCAGAGGTGATGGCGAAACGCGGCGCATCGCGCGTTAGCCCCTTCTTGATCCCGATGATGTTAGCAGATTCCGGTCCCGGGCAAGTTGCCATTCATCTCGGCGTGCGGGGACCGAATATGTCGGTTGTTACCGCCTGTGCGACAGGCTCTAACGCGATCGGTGAAGCCGCGGAAATCATCCGGCGCGGCAGTGCGGACGTGATGATTGCCGGTGGTGGCGAGGCGAGCATTGTCAAATTGGCAATGGCGGGGATGAATTCCATCGGCGCGTTATCGTTGCGAAACGATGAACCGGAACGAGCTTCTCGTCCCTTCGATAAAAACCGCGATGGTTTTGTGATGGGCGAGGGGGCGGGCGTTCTTATTCTTGAATCTTTAGAACACGCTCAGGCACGCGGCGCAAGGATTTTAGCGGAACTCTCTGGTTACGGTACAAGCGATGACGCGTATCATATCTCCGCACCGGCGGAGGGAGGCGAGGGGGCTGCCCTTTGTATGCAAATCGCGCTCAAAGATGCGGGTTTAACGGTAGATGATATTGGCTATATCAATGCTCACGGAACGGGTACCAAGCTGAATGACAAGGGCGAAACGGCGGCAATCAAGACTGTTTTTGGCGAACGCGCTTATCAAATCCCCGCTTCATCCACAAAATCTATGACCGGACATCTTCTCGGGGCATCCGGTGCGTTGGAGGCGATATTTTGTACTAAAGCTCTTAATGAGAGCATTATCCCGCCGACCATCAATTATGAAACGCCTGATCCCGAATGTGATTTAGATTATGTTCCGAACGAGGCGCGTAATCTGCGATTTGACCATGCTCTTTCCAATTCTTTTGGTTTTGGCGGGCATAATGCAACTTTAATATTTAGTCGCTACGAGGCTTAAAATGACATACGCACATATTACTGGCTGGGGGATGGCTGTTCCTGAGAAAGTTTTGACGAATGATGAAATTAGCAAAATGGTGGATACCAACGATGAATGGATTCGTTCGCGCACGGGGATTGCTGAAAGGCATATTGCGGCGGAGGATGAAAGCTCGGCGACTTTGGCGGCAGATGCGGCTTTGCGCGCGTTGGAAGTAGCGAATTTGAAAGCATCCGATTTGGATTTGGTAATTGTTTCCAGTTCTTCGCCTGAGCATATTTTCCCCGCAACGGCTTCGATTGTACAAGATACGATTGGGGCGACAAATGCGGGAGCTTTTGATCTTTCGGCGGCTTGCACCGGTTTTATTTTTGCAACCAATATGGCGGCGCAAGCGATTCGGAGCGGTTCTATTAAAAATGTGCTTGTTATTGGCACAGAAACGCTCTCTCGCTTTGTGGATTGGACAGACCGTAATACCTGCATCCTTTTTGGGGATGGGGCGGGGGCTTTTGTCCTGCAAGCAGATGAAGAGCCTGGTGGTGTTCTTTCGGCAGTGATGCACTCTGACGGTTCTGGCGCGGATTTGTTGACGATCCCCGCGGGGGGGAGCAAGCAACCCGCAACTGCAAAGACGGTTAATGATGGTTTGCATTTCATCAAAATGGAGGGAAAAGGCGTTTTTCGGTTTGCAACGCGTGTAATGGCTCGTGCAACGAAAGAGACATTAGAAGAAGCAGGTTTAACGACTGACGATCTTGATTTGGTCATCCCACATCAAGCGAATACACGCATTATTGAAGCTGCTGCGCGAGGCTTGAAGATGCCGATGGACAAATTTGTTGTTAATCTGGATCGCTACGGAAATACCTCGACAGCCTCTATCCCGATTGCGACTGTAGAAGCATTTGAAAGCGGACGTTTGAAAGCAGGGGATAAGGTTGTCTTTGTTGGTTTTGGTGGCGGGCTAACTTGGGGAGCATTAGCCGCTGAGTGGAGCGGTCCATTATCAGCTGAGAAGAAAGTTCATCATGGGCGGTATCTTTTCTTGGCGCGTATCCGTTCTGTTCTGCTGCGTGCCTTACGCGTTGTGGAAGGGCTCCTTTGGGGGGATTACGGGCGTAAACGAAAACTATAGTAAAATGGGTGCGTATTAAATTTACCTATTTTGGAGAGAATTATGTTTACGAAACTTGGTGTCCCGGAATTGCTGATTATCCTCGTTATTGTTGTACTTCTTTTTGGTCCCGGTCGGTTGGGTAAAATTGCGGGTGAGCTAGGCACTGGCATCCGCAACTTTAGAGATGGATTGAATGAGATAAAGGAAGATGATGAGCAGAACGAAGACGAAGAAAAAAAAGAATAAAAAACACTAGAGAATACAAACTCCCTGAGAAATCAGGGAGTTTGTGGTTAATGGCGTGCCTCTTGCTACTTTTTTGTGTTATATCCTTTGCGAAGAATTTGTTTGCGATAAACTAAATAAACTGAAAACTCTGTAAAAGTCTTAAAATGTAAAAAACGACCTATTTTCACCGC
>JAOZOM010000498.1 GCA_029933275.1 Anaerolineales bacterium
AATAGTGATTGATAAAAAGAATAAAAGATATGCTTAAAGGAATTATTGAGACTACTCCTATCGTTATTTTTTTTTCTGAAATTGCAATTCTTAAAACTGCCAAAAGGGGAAGAAGTAGTAGTGCCAGATCATGGTAATGTAGATGGGGAGCGGTAAAGAGGCTTAACAGAATAGCCATCCCGATATGGGCTTCGCTGATTGCTGTGCTTTTTCTCCACATAGTGCTTAATCCAATTATCGCAATGCCAAATCCAGACCATCCGATGATTTCAAGAATTTTATGTGAGAGCGTCGGTATCATTCTTGCTAAAATACCAACGAGGTTAAACATGGCTTCTGGTTTTAGCTGAAAGCCTTCTCCGCGTGAGCTAATGGTTAAAAGTTGAATGAACTCTTGTGTTCCTTCAATGCCAATTAATGTGATACTAAACAAGGCTAAAGTTGACGCTCCTAGAAGAAACCACCACCAGACCATGCGCCGCTTGAAAATGAAGGGGATTGCGAGAACTAACGCGATATGGGGTCTGATAGTGACAAGAGCAAGCCCAAGACCCGCTAATTTATCTTTTTTCTGGAGCAAGCCCAACGCCCAGATGGATGCTCCGAGGAGCAAAATAGCGGTATCCTGCCCTTGCAAGATGCTGATGATAGAGGGGAAGAAGAGCACAATCCCAGCTGCTGCAACTATCCACTCTTTGTGATTAAAGTTTGGAAATATTTTCAGCAAGATAAACGTGCTGCCTATATTGATTGCCAGAAGGATAAGTCCCCAGCGTGTGAAAGATGCTGTGTAATTTTCACTTGTAATTGCTTCTAAAAGGGGAATTAAAAAAGGAAGGTGATTGTAGGAGAGCAATTCGTTTGGAGCAATCTCTTTATCCATAAGAGTGGTTTGGATATTGAATTGTTCTTGCTGATTGTAAACCTGCGATGCTCCTTTTTTGTTAGCAATTCTGCCTGCGGTGTAGAAGGCGATGAAATCAGACGTGTGGTAGATTTTGGGATCGGTAATCTCTATTTTCCATAAGAAAAGATAGATGGAAGTTAAAAGAAGGATGCTTGCAATAGCAAATCCGTTGAAGAGCTTTTTTTTGAAAGTGTTTTTGTTCAGGGATTGTGTTTGCATAGATTTTTTATGTAGTCTTGAGATGTTACATTATAGCAAAGAAAAAGAGCC
>JAOZOM010000499.1 GCA_029933275.1 Anaerolineales bacterium
ACATCAAGAAAGATAAAAAGGCTTCAATTGAAGCCTTTTTATCTTTCTTTTAAAACATATCTCCATTTTTCTGTATTTGTCCTATCTCCTCCAACACTTTCTCATTCACCAAAGCCGAAGTGTCCCCCAAATCCAGCCCAAGATACGCCGAGCGGATCATGCGCCGCATCACCTTCCCATTTCTCGTTTTGGGTAAATCGCTGATGAAGAGAATCTCTTTCGGAGCGAGGGGTTTGCCCATTGCCGTGGCGACCATGGTGCGGAGTTCGACTCGTAGCTCGTCATTTGCTTCAACATCTTTGCCCAAGACAGCGAAGACGACCACCGCGCTCCCCTTAATCGGATGCGGAACGCCAATTGCAGCAGATTCAATCACGCTATCATGCTCAACAAGAATCGATTCTACTTCGGCGGGTCCTAATCTTTTGCCCGCAACTTTGATTGTGTCATCAGAACGCCCTAAGATATACCAAAGCCCATCGCTATCTTTTGCGGCGAAATCGCCGTGTACCCAGACATCTTTCCATTGTGACCAATAGGATTCAATATAACGTTCGGGGTCTTTCCAGAAGCCGCGCGTCATCCCAATCCACGGGGCGCGGATGACGAGTTCACCGACTTTGTCAGTGACAGATTCACCTTTTTCGTCCACCACGTCAGCGGCGATGCCGGGGCAGGGAGCGGAGAAGGCGCAGGCTTTGAGCGGTAGAATTGGATTCCCCATCACGATGCCGCCAGAAATCTCTGTACCACCTGAATAATTAATAATCGGCACATTCCCGCCGCCAACTTTCTCGAAAAGCCACATCCAGGGGTCAGGATTCCAGGGTTCGCCTGTTGATGCGAAAAAGCGGAGAGATGAAAGGTCGTGTTTTTGCCAATGCTCATCGCCTTTGGGGATTAAGGCGCGCACCAATGTTGGGGAAATCCCCAACGTAGCAATTTTATGTTTTTCGACCATTTCCCAAATCCGATTTGGCGCAGGAAAATCAGGCGCACCGTCGTAAATGAAGAATGTGCCGCCCAAAATCAGTGCGCCGAAGACCAGCCAGGGTCCCATCATCCAGCCCATGTCGGACATCCAGTATAAGACTTCGCCCTCATGCAAGTCCGTGCCAAAAGCCATATCTTGCGCGGCTTTGATCGGGAATCCGCAATGGGTGTGGACTGCGC
>JAOZOM010000151.1 GCA_029933275.1 Anaerolineales bacterium
GCATTAAATGAAAAGACACGCTTTAATGCGTGTCTTTTTTGTGCCTCCACGGGGATTCGAACCCCGGTCTTGACCTTGAAAGGGTCACGTCCTGGTCCCCTAGACGATGGAGGCGGGTCAATCGAGCGAACGGTATTCTATCATTGCCCGCATGATAGGTCAAGCAATTTTTGGAAGCTAATCCTTCTTATTCCTCCTCATTTTTGCGTTGATTAAGTAAGCCGAGAAAATCCAATTGTTTGCGATTAAAAAGCATCACGGAGGATTGAATTTTCAAAGTCGGGATTAATACTCCCGTCACTTTTGCGTTATAAAGGGGAATAAAATCTCGTGTTCCTTCTGCCATCATTACCCTGAAATCAAAGCGACCTTGCCACTCAATTGCTCCCTCTGCTTCATAATTTTGCATCGTGACCAAAACTTCATATTGTTTTACGGTGGCATAACCGCCGCGCGCCAAAGATTGCGGTCCAATATCCTCGCGGCGATTGAGCGAAACAATCAGCAGATGTGTTTTTGTAAGACGGATTATTTCAAAATGATCAACTAACTTTGTTGGCATGTGGATGCGCGCCAGCCGAGCATCATGAATTTCCATAAAGGAAGTATTCGGATTATTCAACAGCCCAATAATTCCTGTATTTGAAACCATCATCTTTCCTACAATGCGATAACTAGTCGTAAGAATATCAACAGGAATAAAACGATGAGTATGTGCTGGATTAGCTAAAGCCATTTCTTTCTCCTTTATGAATTGGAGGGCGTGGGAGATGCGCTGTCCCCTGAACGGTGCTGTGGATGTTGATGTCTGCGTTTTGCCTCAGATGATTTCCCCGTGTTGGGATTAAGTAACATCGTTAGCCATGAAATCGCGCGCTGGTCGTACTCTCGTTTGCCGCAAACATCGCAAATCCATGCCGGAAAATTCGGAACTGTAATCAGTTCATCATTCAGCCAAGTGAAATAAGTAATATATTGCGGGCGCACTACGCCCGCTTGACATTCGCTACAGGGATAAGTTTCTGGGAGTTTTGGTTTAGTCATTGTTTTTCTAAATATGAATTTGTAAAAATGTTTTTTTTAAATCTGCGTAATCTGCGGATGTTTTAAGGCGTATCAAAGCCAAGTTGAACATGTTTAATTATTGTCCATGCGGGGGGGGGCCAATAAACTGTAATCGCTTTGCCGATTATATTTTCTTCGGGAACTGCACCCCAAACATGAGAATCAGAAGAATTGTTTCGGTTATCACCTAAAACAAAAACCTGGCTTTCTGGTACTTGCCACGTCCCCAAATATTGCGGGGCGGCAGCGATATAAGTCTCGTTCAAAAGTTGCTCATTAATCCGCACCTGCCCATCGTGAATATCAACGGTATCGCCGGGTAACCCGATGACGCGCTTAATAAAATCTTGCTCAGGGTCAATCGGAAAACGGAAAACGATAATATCGCCACGTTGCGGCAACTTTGTACGAAACGAGAGCTTATTGACCAAAATATAAGACCGATCTTCGAGCGTTGGGCGCATACTAAAACCATCTACTTGCACGCGAGCGGTCACGGCATTAATCGCCAGAAATAAAACAACCGATAAAAGAATCGTTTCTAGTAGATCGAGAAAAAAGCCAAAGCAGCTTCCCTTTTTCTCAATTGGAGTGGTCGGAATTTCAGATTCTGCTAAATAAGGTGTTTCCAAAAAAAGCCTCCAGAGCCATGCTAGGGGGCATTATACTGCATTATCCGCCCCCAAATATAGTGCGTTGGTATATGCAAAATCCGCTCTCCTTTTTTCCAAGCTGCCTGATCTAAAAGCTTCATTTCTTGGATGTGTTCATCCGAAATTTTCCCCGTTAAATCGGCTTTTAAGGTCTCCCATTCTAAGGCGTGTTCATCAGCATTAAATGCTTCGCTCGTGTGTGAAATTGTTCCCGTTTCGATAATCTTAATCCCTGCCTCGTAGAAGAGATTCGCCAACTCTCCGCCCAAACTGGGATTTGCGCCTTGCGCCTTCAACGCGGCAATTTGCCATTGCCCAAGCTCCGCGAGCGCATCCGGTTTATCTACGCGTTGGCTATAATTCGGCTCGGCAAAGGCGATGAGATGTCCGTTGGGGCGCGTGATGCGTATCATCTCTCTTAATGCCGCTCGTGGATTGGGTAGCCAGAGTAGCAGAAAATGGCAAAAAACAGCATCAAAACTCGCGTCTGCATAGGGGAGAGAGAAAGCATCGGCGCAGGTTAACGGGATTCTGTTTTGGGTGTGAAATTTAGCCTCTTTAAGGGAAGCAAGCACAATATCAAGTCCGAAAACGGGGAAGTTAATCTCAGAGAGTATCGCCCCTGTGCCGCATCCCACCTCGAGGGTGCGGGATGATTCATCTAATCCTATTTCCCCAAAAATATATTCACGCAGTTCTCGCGTCCAACTGGCTTGTTGAAGGTAGCGTTTATGCCAATCCATTTAATTTTTATTTTTGCCAATTTTGCACAAAATCTTTTTGCGCTTTGGTTTGCGGCGAGGGAGCGTAATAGCAAAGGCGGTCTACTTTTTGGAGAGCTTCTTCGCCGCTCATGCCCGTTTCGACAAAATAACAGCCGACTGCCGTTCCCGTGCGCCCCATCCCTGCCCAGCAGTGGAGATAAGTTTTGCTCCCGTTGGCGAGGGCATGGTGGAGAGTATCGAGGATGGCGTGCATATTTTCGGAGCTGGGGATGCCGAAATCGCCGATGGAAAATTGAAAATAATGGGTTTCAATTTGATAGTAGCTCGCTCTTTCGCGTAAAATTTGCTCGTAGGGGATGCGTTCCCCCGGCTCGGTTAAATCGATAAAGGTGGTGATTCCGGCATCGAGGAGCGCGTCCAAACGCCGTGGGGTTTGGAGTTCGTTGAAACGATGACCGGGGTATTCGCCCGCCATGAATTCTTCGGGGATGACCCAATAACTATTGTAGTTGGGGAGCTTAGCCATTCTTGAGATTATCCATTGAGAGCGGAGATGTGCCGTCTTTGCGCCGAAATTCGTAGGCATCGATCATTTGATTGATGACGGATTTTTGTTCTTCTGTAAGTCCAAGAAATTGGAAACCGATATTAGTGAGGGTCGGTTCAATATCTGGTTGTATCCAGATGACGCGCACTTCTATTTTTAGAGCGCGGTCTTTGGAGAGAATCATTGCAGGTAAATCGAGATAGATTCCCAATTTGGTATCAATTTCAAGGCTTTCTTTGCTGATGACCATGAGACCTTCGAGAGTCAAGTCGCTGAGGTAGCCGATTAGTTTTCCTGTACTTTGTATGTAAACGGATGAAAAAGCCATTAGATATTTGCGGGGAAATTTTCGTCTTTCTTCCATTGGGAATGCTCCTTAAAAGGTGAAAAATGAGATATAGGAGAAGTTGCCCGTTTCATTTTTCACGCTTTGTTCAAAATTTTTACAGCCAATTCTGTCGCGTCTTTTACTAAAAGCGGGCAGACCTTGTTAAAAACGCTGCTTTCTTTTGCTTTTTCGCGTTCTTCTGGCACAATTAGATGATAGCCCAATAATTCTCTGCAAAGCAATGACCCATTTCTCTCTTTAAATTGGTGCATTAGCTTTTGGCTGGCTATGCGGATTTTTTCTTCATCGTCTGGTGAGGCTGAACCGAATTCCAATCCCAGCGACATCAACGCGCCGGTGACTGCGCCGCAAACCTCGCCATGCCGTGACATCCCGCCGCCAAATGCGGATGCGATTTTGAGAGCATTTTCTTCGTCCATGCCTAAATCTGGGGCGAGGGTTGAAAAAACGGATTGTGAGCAAGAGAAATCTGTTTCCTCAAAGCGTTTTTTGGCTTTTAGCGATTTTTCCATATTGCGCTCCAATCATCTTTTAGCGCGTTGCCGAGAATATCATCTGCCATACCTTGTGCGGGGAGAATGTCTCCATCGGGTTCGATGTAGAACCACGCGTAGCCCGCACCTTCGGGGATGGTTTCCGATTCGGTTTCGAGGGCGACCGGATGATGCGCCGAGTAGGGGACGGGCAGATCCCAAGTGAGCGTTACGCCCGCGTTTTGGGCTTGGTCGCTGGCATTTTGCAGAATCTCATCATAATCTGCGGACGCGCTGAGCGAGAGGGCATTGATTTCAAGTCCGCTCAATCTTTCGATGATTTCCTCTATATTTTCTGCGTTCTCTTCATTAACAGTCAAATGTACGGTGGTGTGCAAATCTTCGGGCAAAATTACATCTAGTGCTTGCCAAGATTTCTCGTTTTCAGGATGCAAAATGAAGAGGAGATGATCTAATCCTGTCATCAGGAGAGTGTTGAGATAATCTTTGTCCGCCAATTTCAAGCCGTCGCTGAGTAATCCGCTGACCATCCCTTTTGCTTCGGCGTGGGCGATGAGTTCGGGTAAGTCATCTCGCAGGGTCGGTTCTCCGCCCGTGAATGTGACGTGGGGGATTCCCGCATCCCAGGCTCGGTCGAGGATAGATTTCCACTCGGCGGTATCCAGTTCACGGTCGACGCGTTTCGTGGGGGCATCGTCCGCGCGCATGTTGGGGGGCAGATCGTAGGTGAGGGCACAATCCAAGCGGAGCGGCGCGGTT
>JAOZOM010000152.1 GCA_029933275.1 Anaerolineales bacterium
TGAGATCGACTTTGCCTTCCTCGTTGATTTCGATGCCGCGTACCATGCCGAGATCGAGTAACGAGGCGGCGATAGAGGGATGCTCAACTTTATGAAGAGCGTCAAGAATGGTTTTGGTGAGTTCGGAGTTGGTCATTTTTATATATCCTATAAGTGGTGTAGTTTTTAAGTTTTTCAAAAAATATCGTAACAGAAAAGTGGCGTTTTTGGAAATATTTGATACTATTCTTGACGATTTTCATCGGATAGGAGGATAAAGGTAATATGAGTATTAGAACGTTTTGCTATAGAGAAATAAATAGCGCGGTAGACATTGTTTTGTCTACCGCGCTTAGGAGCAAAAAGGAGGTTTTATGTTAAATTTTAATATCTCTAATCATTTCAATTCGACGGAAGGCTTCAAAGTAGCCTAAATCGAAGAAGGCGGGGAGGTGGGGGTCATCGGCGAAGATATTTTCGGCGTAGGCATCCATGCGGTGATATTGGAGATGCAAATAGAGGAGGATATTGCGTGCCATTTTGACCGGATTGCCACGTTCTGTATGGAAGACGAAATGGGTGATCGAGTGTTTTTTGTGTCTGTAAACAAGCCAGCCGCGCGTACCGTCTTTTAGTTCAATGTGGAAACCCTGAAACATGCTCGCGTTTTCCATCGATTTTAAAGCGTTTATCCAAGTTAAGTGGTGAGGGTAGGAGCGTAAAGCTTTAAGCGCGTCTTTCCGATAAAGCCAAGCGATATGTCCCTCTGGACTGAGTGGAGGGCGCATTGGGGCTCTTCGTAGAACCAGCAATTCTCTTGTTTTGGTAAAGCTGTTTTTCTCGAAGAGTGTTTGTGCGGGGGTATTATTCTTGATCACTTCTAAGATGGTTTTTTTTGTGCCCATTTTTTGGGAGGCTTCGAGCATGGAATCCATGATACTCGCGCCTGCACCGCGCCTGCGGCTGGCAGGAGAAACGCCTAATCTTGTTACCCAAGTATTTTCGCCTCGTACGCCTAACATTCCCAACCCGAGAAACTGTCCTGTTTCACTGTCTTGAACGATAGGCGAGATGTCTAGGTCTACATCGAAGTCATGAATATATTCAGCCATGACATCAACGCTCATTGGCATTGGGACGAGGTAATCTACGCGAGTCTCGTTATAGAAATCGGTTAACTCTTCAGTTGTGAATTGACTTGCTGGAATAATTTTTGTGCCCATAATCTTATACTTCTACGAATTTATCAATGAGTTCCCAGAATTTTTGTAGTACAAAAGGTTTGCCTATATATCCGTCTAGGTGATAGGCTTCTACCATTTGCTGGGCTGTTTTTTCGGGCCAAGCAGTCATTACGATAATCGGAATCTCCCAAAGAGATTTCTCTTCCCGTATCCATGTTGAGAGGGTCTGACCATCTGCGTCAGGTAGACCTAAGTCAAGCAGAATTAAATCGGGGATAATTTCGAGAGCCATTTCGATTCCTTCTGCGGCGTTTTTTGCCCAGTAAAAATCAGTCTTTTTGGCTTTGAGGGCTCTTCTAACTAATGCGGCATTATCTTCGATATCTTCTATCAGTAATATTTTTGCCATATAAAATATCCTTTATTTTGCTAGAAATCCATCATCTGGCAAAAATGCTTCGACACGTGCCCAAAGTTCGCGAATATTAATAGGTTTAGACATATAAACATCACATCCCGCGTCTAACGCTTGTTCTGCATCGCCTTTGAGTGTGTTTGCTGTAATGGCTATAATGGGGATTTGACGCACTGCACTATCTCGATGTTTTCGGATGCGTCTAGCGACTTCGTAGCCGTCAATATCGGGGAGGTTAATATCAAGCAAAATAACAACGGGGATAATGCTTTCAGCCATTTGAATCCCTGCTAGTCCATTAACCGCACCGTGAAAGATATATCCCCTAGCATCAAGTGCTCTTTTAACTAATCGCATATTGTCGGGGTTATCTTCAATATACAAAACGTTGTAAGCAGTCATAGATATCCATTTCTCTTTATTGAGTGTGCGAATGAGTATATTATATCAATCTTTTTCAGAATTACTTAAAATTCGATGAGGATTGAATAATACCCTTGAGGTAGGGAAGATTTGGGTAAAAGATGAACGAGTCTAAGCCAAATTATTCCTCTGGTAAGACAATTGGAATTTCTAGTATAAAGGTGGAGCCTTCTCCCTCAATGCCAGAGCTTTCAGCCCAAAGGCGACCGTTGTGCATTTCGACAAAACGTCTGCTAATGGGGAGACCCAGCCCTGTGCCGCCGACTTTGCGCGTTGTGGAGGTATCTACTTGACTAAAGGCTTCAAATATTGTTTCGAGCAATTCCGGCGGGATGCCTAGTCCTGTATCAACAACTTTGATGCGAATGAGATCCTTGTCTTTTTCGGAGTAGATGAAAACTCCGCCTTCTTTAGTGAACTTCATCGCGTTGCCGATTAAGTTAATCATCACCTGCTGGATGCGCATATCATCCGCCATGATAATTAAATCTTCGGGGATATTATTTTCTAAACTGATGGTGAGATCATTCTGGCGTGTTAAGGTACTCGTTGTTTTGATCACATCCTCTAGCACTTGATATAAATTAGCCGGTCCAAGTGTAACAGAAAGTCGCCCCGCTTCGATCTTCGCCATATCGAGGACTTCGTTGATTAAGATAAGAAGATGGTCTGCGTTTTTACCAATCAAGCCGAGGTCCTCTTCCATCTCTTTACTAAGTGGACCATCCAGCCCTTCGAGCATGACTTGGGTGAAGCCGGAAATCGAATTGAGCGGAGTGCGAAGCTCATGGCTCATATTTGCCAAGAAAGAAGATTTTAGGTGATCCAACTCTCGTAAGCGTTCCACCGTTCTGATCTGTTCTTCATATAGTTGTGCGTTTTGGAGAGCAATCGCTGTTTGAGCCGCCAGAGTGGTATAGGTACGAATATCATCTTCGCTAAAACGATTAGGGATTTCTGACTTTACATCGAAAATGCCCACAAATTGATCTGCCACAATCATCGGCACGACCATTTCACTGCGCGTTTTAGGGAGATAATCGCGTGCTAGAAAAACGGGTTTATCTTCCGTATCGTTCGAGATATACACATCATGTGCGCGAGTGACTTGCGAAAAAATGGATTGATCTTCTTTGAATTTTACAAAATGCTCTTCTTCAAGCATTTTATATCCGATTTTGCCCGAGGCTGCCGCTAATTTAAGAATCTCTACACCCTCCTCATCTTTTTCTGCTAAATAAACAGACGTATGATAAAGCTTAAAGCTGTAATTGGTAAGATCAACCACTGAGCGAAGTAGCGATTCAGGGTCCCGAATGGCTGCGGCAGCGGTACTCACTTTTGCTACTGTTTCTAACTCTGCGGCGCGCTTATCGAGTTGTTGTCTGCCGCGCTCGGTTTCATCGAGGAGGCGTAAGTTTTCGATATGGGCACTCAAACCGTCCACAACGGTAGCAAGCAAACTATGCGCTTGTTCCGATTGCGCTTCTATATTCGCTAAGGTTAATTGTCCAATCGGCTCATCACGAACAGAAATTGCTTGGGTGATGATATCCGCATCGGCAAGATTGGTAATTGTTTCGAGGTCATTTGTAGCGATAACGCGCTTTTGATCATAAATATAGCCTATCTCGGGCGCATCTGGCGATTGTAGATACTCATCCCAACCTTGTTGCGTGAGAAGGCGAGATGCTTCCTCAGCCTCTGCACGATACTGATTTGCTTGCTCAACGAGACGTAAATTTTCAATATGCTGAGAGACTTGCTGCGCGATAGAAGATAAAATTTTCTCATTCTTAGAGGATATGTTTTGTTCTCCGTCCAGCTGTATTTTTCCGAAAACTTCATCTCCAATTTTCAATAACGCGTTCGCAGAAAGAGATTCGTCACTCAATTGATTTTCAATTGGTGTCACTTCTTCTTGGTCAAAACGAAAACCAATTCGTTCATCGCGATCAATCGCATTGAGAAACTCGCCCCAGCTAATTTTTTCCAAATCACTTTTATCTTTTTTCGATGATTTAGACGCGTGAAGAACTGCTTCGCGTAGCTCAGATGCGACCTTTTTAGCCTTTTGGTGAGGCTGTTTCGCTGGTTTTGTTTCAGGAATTTCTTCCATCGACAAAAGTTTTTGGATTTGTTTTTTTGTATTATCTTTTTTCGACATTATATTCATCTCTTTGTGGATGATTGCGGGACGCTCTTGCCCCAATCAGGATGTCCCTTTTGAGCCGACATTCAGTTGGATGCTTGCTTGCTTCGCCCCAAGTGCGCGTCCTAATTCTCTTACCGCGACTTGAAGCGCATCTTCCACGCTGGTAGTTCCTTGAATGCGTTGGCTGATGATATTGATGGTCGATTCCTGCTCCGCCTGTTCTTTTGCTTCTTCAAAAGAGCGTGCATTTTGTAGCGCAACCGCGACTTGCGAGGCAAGCGTGGTTTGGATGCTGACATCTTCGTCTGTAAAATGGTCAATCTCATTCGATTGAATATCAAATACACCAATTAATTCATCGCCCACAATTAACGGAATTGCCATTTCAGAACGAGTATCAGGCATCATTTCATTCGGAAGCCAGTTGGGGT
>JAOZOM010000153.1 GCA_029933275.1 Anaerolineales bacterium
ACGCGATTGAAAAATTTCTTCAATATAATGAACACCGAGTGAAAGTACACCAACAATTATACTTGCTGAGGACAATACTTCTAAAATCTCTTCCATAGGTAGTATAAGCCCATCGGATACAGCGGCAAAAACATAAAATATTACGGCTGCTATAAACATTGTCGTGGCAATCTTCGAAACCAACAGATACCTATAGAAAAAATACAGGAAAACAAACATTGGAATAGAATATGAAAGAATAACAACATCGTCTGGACGTTTAGCAAACGGCACTATCGAGGTAAGAAATTGCATATTATGTCCTAATGTTTCATGAATACCAATATACTCATCAGCAGCTAAATAATTTGTTCCTATACACATAAACAAAAACAGCAAGCGGCGCTTGTCTGAAAAAGGAACTCCCAGTGCTCTCATAATCACAAGGATAGTAAGGGAAATAAAGGCAATTCCAACAAGAATATAGGCATTGAGCGTACTCTCATCAGGAATATCATCAGGTTCAACATAAAATTCATATTTATCAAAAACCCTAATTTTATAAATACTGTACCCTTTAACATAAGGAAGGAGTTCCCCTTTATCAATTACAGTTACACTTTCAAAGCCAGCTTTTAAAAACATGGCGATAGGGATTAGCACTAAAATTATAATTACCACCATGAACAGGTAGCGAATATTCTTGGACATCTAATTTCTCCTTCATAGTGTTCAAATATCCATTTTTCTGATTATACACGACAAGATTTGCTGTACATATCAATTTACCGAGATTTTATTCGGATGATTTCCTCGCCCGCAAATGGATGCCGTAAATCAGCAGCTTCTAACCCCATCACTTTGCTGTTTGCAAAAAAAGCAAAATCAAAATCGGTCTTGTCTCCGGCTTGCTTGCCAGGAATAGGCATCAGCCGCGCCGTAAGCGGTTTCGCCAAACGCAACGCCAACGCTGAAATATCCAGCAACAAAGCCGCGACTTGCTCTCTCGTTACATCTCCGGCTACGGGAACGGTATCCAACCCTGTGCCACAAACTGCTGAATAGAGCAACAAATCTTTGACGAGCAGAGTCCCCTCTGCGGCTCGTTTTGCGAGAATAGAATCTTCGAGAACAGGCATCATCATCCCGTTGAAACCAGTATGCAAGAAATCGGCTTTTTGGATGGATTCTGCCAAAATTGCAGCGGCTGCAAGTGAGCCGTGCATCCCCACTTTTGGAACGCCAAATCCCTCCATCGCAGCACCAAGCGAAATCGCGTCATCGGGGAAAGGAGCGAGGGAGAAATCTAAGCCCAAGAAGCGCGGTTTGAGTCTTTTGGCAACTTCCGTGAGTTTTTTACCATGCGATTCAAGAGATTTAATTAGCTTTTTTCTCCCCTCTTCAACTGTATTCTTCCCGTCAAAAGCATCTACCGCTAAATCCGCCGCTTCGAGGGCGAGAGCAAAAGCGGGAGGCGTATCCGCTTCGTGATACGCGGCGGGAAAAAAGGGTCCGCCCGCGGGGACATTCGCTAACGCGGTAAAACGTAAGTTGGCGAATCCCTTCGGGTCGAGTTTTGCGGCGCGAACAATTACATCCGCACAAGATTTAATCGCTGGAAGCGAGATGCCGCGTTTTGCGGATGCCATCTCGCCCGAAAAGAAGATATTTTCACTCGCACTAATCGCTTCGGGGATGATTTGGTAACTACGCGGCAGTTCAGGGAGCGCGGGACCGAGCGAGGCATACTCCGCATCCATTGTCTCCATAGCGGAAGCAAGTTGAAAGGCGAGCGAGGGCGTTTCATCCAAATCAGAAAGAATCCGCGTGAAAGAGGGAGTCGCCAAACGTGTGGTTTGGACTTCGTATCCCGCATCCTGATAAGCAGATTTTGCGGCACGAAGAAAATCATCGGCGGCGCGCAGTTTTGCCTCGTTGAGGGGAAATCCGGGGTTGAAAAAATAGGTAATCGAGCGAATTTTCATACTTTTTCCTTTTGGGGTTAGAATGGGGAAAATTTATTTTGTAGTCAAGGAGAAAAAATGCCTTTTATAGACCTTTCTACGTTGGGAGAAAAAGAAATTGTATCAGGATTTCACGGAAAATTTGTGCATGGCGAGAAAATGACAACGACTTTTTGGCGCATCGAAGCCGAGCGCGCATTGCCCGAACATGCACACCCGCACGAGCAGATTTCGATGGTGATTTCAGGGAAATTTGAGATGATTCTTAATGGGGAAAAGTGCGAGCTTGAAGCCGGAAAAATCGCGGTTATCCCGCCGAACGTGAAGCATAGCGGACGAGCAATCACGGATTGCAAGATTGTAGATATTTTTTCGCCGGTGCGCGAGGATTATCGGTAGCGTAAATTATTCATAAAATCAGGCAATTCTTTATCCCGCCAACTCCATCACCAGCATATCTAAAGACAAATCCAATGCGGTTTTTCCGGTCTTTGCCTCTTCATCTATCACCAGCAAACGGCGATAAATTGCTTCGAGGGTAGAGATAGAAAAATGCCGCGCTTGAGCGATCAATTTTTTCGCGACGAAGGGATGTTGTTTCAATTCTGCCTGCACATTGCCGCGCTGATCCAGCACCTCGCGGGCTTGCAAAAGCAAACGGAATTGGCGGACAACCATTCCGAAAATCGAAAAGGCATCTTGCTCATCAAGCAATTGATGGAGCAAGGCTTGCGCCTTTTTCCCCTCACCATTTCCCAACGCATCTACGAGCGCAAAAATATCCGCTTGGGCGGTATTTACACTTAAAAGCTCCACATCCGCCAGCGTGATTGGGCGCGAAAATTTCGCATAAGTGAGTAATTTGGTAATTTCTTGTGCGGCTTGGCGCGTATTGCTCCCTGTCATCTCGGCTAAACGCGCCGCGGCTTGCCCCTCGATTTCCCCACCTTGCGAATTTGCTTCTTTTTGGATGCGCTCAACCCAATCACGAGTTTCCCATGCTTTCGGGAGCATGAACGCCTCCGCTCCCGCAATCTCCCTCGTTTTTTGCGCCCATTTTGCGAGCCAATTAGTTGTAGCTTTTTTTCCACCCATCGCCTCGTACAATACCAAAACCGTTGTCTCTGGCACAGCCTTTAGAAAAGCCAAAAAGGTCTCTCGCTGATTTTTACCACGATACTGCCCAGAAGCGTTTTTCAAAAAGACCAGTCGCCGCTCAGCGAGAAAAGGCATCGCATTGATGGCGGTATTTAGCTCCTCTTTCCGCGCGGTCGCCGCATCGAGATGCGTGGTATTCATCCCCTCTTTATCCACACTCGCTTGGATTTTTTTCAGTCGGCGCGCAATCGCAAATTCGTCATCGCCGTAGACAAAGAGAACGCGTAGTTTATTTTTAGACATAGTTTTTTGGGGGATGCCTATCTCGTAATCACGCGATGCAACGAAGGGCGGATTTTCTCTACCGAGACAATTTCCATCGCTCCGACTTTCGCTTCGGTCGTGACCTTAGCTTGCATGAGGGGACCAAGCGGTTTGCTCAGTTCCCAAACCAGTACCGCTAAAGGCAAAATGAAGGGGATTCGCCAAACTTTCTTATACCACGCGCTTTTGCCTTTCAGCCCGAACCAAGCCACAGAACCAGCCAGCAAACCGGAGGTCGCGTAGTTAGTGCCGCAGCCGGGATGAATGGCAAGGCTGCTTTCACCCGCGCGAAGCCGCTCGAGAGCCTCCTCTGCCGCGGCGCGGAGATCATCCGGATGCACATCCCCAATAATAAAATAGCCGGTGGGATTAGAATGTCCGCCCATCGGCACGGCGGGATATTTTGGACTGAGAATTTTCAGCGTGGCATGTTCGAGGGCATGATTACGGCGGGTTTCAAGCAAAAAAGGCAAATCGAGTAAAGACATGAGAGACTCCATTCTTAAGATGTGATGATTATACTTTAGACTTTAGCTCAAATGCTGCGTAGGTTTCCATCAACGAAAGTAGCGTTTGGTCGGTAAAAGTGCGGATGCGAGAGAGCATCTCACCCCACGCTTCTAAATCCGAGACGCGTGCATCCAGATAAACCGAAACGGTCGCTTCGATGAGCAAGTTTCTAAAAAATAAAAATGCCCGTGTCGCGTCAATCAGGGTGAGATCATATCTTCGCCCGCGCGAGGCATATTCGTAGCCCAAAGAGCGGGCTTCGGCAATGGCATCTTCACCCTCGGAGCTAAGATAGCTGGCGAGACTCTGCATGAGGCTTTTTCCGCTCAGGCGATATTTCAGACGGGCATCATCGTCTAATTTTTGATACCACTCTTCCAATTCAAGCTGATTTTCCCCAATCTTAAAGCGGATTCGTTTCAGCACATCCCGCAAAGCATGCGCTGGCTTTAGCTCCTTTTTTTGACGGGAGGTCTGCTTCCATAACTCAATCTCCTCCCGCAAAAAACGCCGATGCCCTCCCTGCGTCCGATAAACGGGCAAAACGCCCTGATCTGCCCACGCTCGTACCGTGCTGGGATGCACACCAAGCCGCGCGGCAACATCACTTAAACTTAACCAATTATTTTCTTTTTTCATCATTTTCAATTTAAAATTCTACCTAACCTCATAGGAGACTAAGTATATCAGGAGATATCAATACAGGTTTCT
>JAOZOM010000500.1 GCA_029933275.1 Anaerolineales bacterium
AACGGCAGTTGGCGGTAAATCGGGAGGTTTCCAGATTTACCGCCAACTGTTTTTTTCACTTACATTTTAGTCTTTCGTTGTATGACAGGCAAAACAACCCTTGTTGTCAAATCCAGACGATGTTGATGCAACCATTGCGGTGTAGTCCCAGCGCAGCATGTCACCGTAAGCTGAACCGTGAGCGCGGTGGCAAGAGAGACAGGTGACAACGTCGCTTGGGTTTGCTACTCCGCCGCTAAACGGGTTGGAAATAACAGACGTGACAACCTCAGATGCCAGCGGGGCAATATAGTTATAAGCAGCTGTTATCCCAGCGCTAGAAGCAAGTGTTCCATCAGCAGCAGCGTAGGATCGGTACTCACTACCTGAATCAGTCGACAAGAGAGCAAAATCGGTCGGGTGACGCAACCATGGGTTGACATTATCAATCACTGTCCCATTATGGATGATCCCGCTCCCTGCGGTTGTCCCATCATTACTGTGAAACAGTCCGTGACACTCGGCACACAGGTAACTGATGGTTTGTGAATCTGTTACAGGTGTTGCTGTCGAGGTCCGATTGACGCCATAGTACTGGTTGTGATCAGTCTCACTGACACTGAATTCCCAGTCGTCATCTTCCAGACCAAGGATGCCGCGCAGAAAACGGTAACTTTTCGCAACGGTGGTACCATCAATGACATCATCGTCACCGTGGTGAGAACCACGGATATCGGCAAAATCGTCAGCGTTGGTATGACTACCATGACAACCGTTGGTGCCGGCACACGTCAACTGGGTTGACCAGGTTGCAACACCGCCGTTAATGTCACCTACCGGGTCTGTTCCACCACCATCATTCGCCGGGAAGGTTGAAGCGATCCAGCCGGGAGGGGTTTGACCCAGAGTGCTGTCTTGTCCGGAGATTCCGACAACATTATGACCGTAACTGTCGTTACCGACCATCGTACTGAAAGATCCACCCGCCAGGGAGTTGGTTCCTGACGCATTGACAAGAGCACCACTACCATCATAATCAGGGCCATATTCTACGCTGCTGTTCGTAACATAGGGAATATTGCCAGGATCAACTCCGTTGTCTCCAGTGTGGCAACCGACACAGTCACCTTTAGTCAAAGAACGACCGAGCGTGGTAACGACGCTAACGCCGTCCTGACTGTTGTGCA
>JAOZOM010000501.1 GCA_029933275.1 Anaerolineales bacterium
AGAAGGTACGGAGTTTTGCGATCTACAATTAGCCGCTGGGCTAGGCTTGGTTATATTGCTCGTCTTGATTCAGATGGCTATCGCGTTTATTTGGATGAACAGGACGTAGCTTATTGCGCTGCTATTTATGAGGAGCGCGGCGGTCAAGGGAAACGAGTTTTCAACAGAGATGGAACACCGTATAAAACCAAAGCTGAACGCGAAGCTAAAGAAAAGGAAAAGGAAGAATAGGCGGGTGCGTCACTCTTTTTTTCAAGTAATTTACCCAAAAGCATAAAAAAAAAACTAAAAGCCGGGCTTTTGCTCGGTTTTTTTGCACGAAACATGGGGCAAGTTACTTGACTTAATCCTGCCCCGTGTTTTATACTATCCCCCATTGACCACAAAAAACAACAAAATATAGCGCGGTAGAGCAGAGGCCAGCTCACGAGGCTCATATTCTCGAGGTCGGCGGTTCGAGACCGCCCTGCGCTACATCTTGGTTAACCCGCTCCAAGTATAAAAAACGATACGGTGACATTTCGGAAAGACGAAAACAAGCCTCTAAAGGTGGATGCTGTAACTTGGCTCTCCCCCTCTGCTTAGGGGAGCGACCTAGAAAGGTTGGAGTTTTTCAAAGACGATGAGTAAAAAGCAAATGGCCAAAACCCACCCACCCCGTATTTTCTGTAGAGGATGTGGGCGAGAACTAAAAAGTCGCTCTTCCCGCAGACGTGGCTACGGAGACAAATGCTGGCAAGCCTATTACGGTGACGAGCTAATTATCGTCACGTTCAAAATTATCCCCGCAGGAATCGTGATTTCTGCGAAATCAACCCACAAGGAACCCACCTATGACTAAACAAGAGAAGAGGGATAAATGTCAAAAAGTAGAGAAAGTGTTAGTTTCCCCTGACTTTTTAGAGAAAATCTTTGAAAAGATTGCCTGTGCATCATTGAATATGCACGATCCAACAATGTCGTCAGCAGAGATATTCCACTGGCGCGGCAAAGCATGGGTTGCAACCGACGGGACATCCTATAAACAGAAAGCGGAAAGAGTAGAAATCCAAGAAGTTGTCCCTGCTGTTCTTTGGGACCGCCCTTATAACGACATCAACAAATCAGGTCCTGATTTCTATCTCGGTGGACGCTTTTACCCCAAAGGAAAACCGAAAGAAACTTG
>JAOZOM010000502.1 GCA_029933275.1 Anaerolineales bacterium
ACTCCGCGTCTTGGCGGTTAAAATACTTTTTCACGGTTAAGTGCCGTGATACCTCTTATCTATCCCTCGCTTTTTTTTGAATCTTAAAAGTTAATTTTAGAGAAAATGGTGTCTTTCCAAATTTTCGGATAAATGCCTGATTTGCCCTCATCCTAACCTTCTTTCTCAGCACTTTTCGAGTATTCAGTCAAGCTGAACGAACGGTGCTACGCGAGGGGAAGGGATAAATTCTCCTCCTGAGGGGGAGATTAAAGATGGGTATTTTTTCTTAACTTCCACGAAGACCATCAGATCTCCCCTATTTTTTGAGAAGATACGGAAAATGGATGTTAAATAAAGAGCGCAACCTAAAAGGCTGCGCTCTTTATGGAAAAAGGGTGATGCTAGGAAAATACCGGTTTTGAAACGCTCATCATATTTGGGTAAGGTCTGAGTTGTCCTGTGCTGCGGCGGGCGAGATTTTTGATATGGGCAATCAGCAGACTGCTCGGAACGGGTTTGATTAGATAATCATCTGCTCCTGCGTCTAATGCGCTGGCAACCATGCCTGGATTATTGAGTGCAGAAAGTACCACGATAGGGGTGTTGCTGAATTCGCGAATTTTCTTGCAGGTTTCCCAGCCGTCCATATCGGGCATCATTAGGTCAAGAAGGATAATGTCGGGTCTGGCTTCTTGAACGAGTTCTATTCCTTCTCGTCCACTATTTGCGGTTATAATTTCAAAATCGTGCGACTGTAGCAAAAGTGTAAGTAGCTCAGTCATGGCGGTGTCATCGTCTATTGCGAGTATTTTTGTGGACATAAGTTTCTCCGCACCTATTATCACCCAAAAGGGGGGACTTTGACTTTTCAGTCAGTTAACAACTTGTAGGATTTTTTTACATACTTTCCGAGCTATGGAATAGGAGGTAAGAATCGCACAAAAAATAATCGTGTTTTGCTTCAATTATGGTAGACTATCTGGTGGCAAAAATATGCCGCGTTATAACAAAATTTCGTAATTACTTAGGCGCATTTTGGTAAAACCCGAATGGTTTTGGGATTTGCGTTGACAAGATGAAATCTTAAGTAATTACCATATTCTATTAAGGAGATTGTACTAATGAAGAAATGGGTATATACCTTCGGCGAGGTAGCCGAAGCAGAGAAAAAAGCAGGTAGCT
>JAOZOM010000154.1 GCA_029933275.1 Anaerolineales bacterium
CTCTAGTCTCTATCCGCGCAATACTTCTCGTAGGCTGCCGCGTCCATCAACTCATCACTTTGGCTGCTAACCTCAACTTGAACCAACCAGCCTGCGCCGTAAGGATCAGAGTTGATGACTTCGGGGGCATCGCCCAAATCTTCGTTGATGGCGACAACTGTCCCGCCAGCGGGGGCGTAGACTTCTGCTGAAGCCTTCACAGATTCGACTTCCGCAATCCCGCCGCCGACTTCGAGATCATCGTCTACATCAACGAGAATTTCGGCAAAAACAATATCAGAGAGTTGGTCTTGGGCGTAATCGGATAATCCCATTTTGCCATTTTCGGGGTCAAGCCATTCGTCAGACTTGGTGTATTTCAAATTGCTGGGGATGTTCATATTTTGTCTCCTTTGGATATTTCCCTCCTCTAACTCCCCCCAAGATGGGGGAAGGTCAGGATGGGAGGCGGTTAAATTAAAAAGCGCACAAAAAGTTTCGCGCGCCTCTGTCATCACAAACCTGAGAGATTCACTCCGCACCTTAGCGCAGAAGTTGCCCCGTCGGTGTCCTATTTAGGACTTTCCAGAGAAAAGAAGAAATCGGGTCCTTTTACCTGAGAGTTTCGCCCGAACCTGCCAGCTCGAGCTTGCCCCTTCGGTGCTTTGCGATTATTCGTAACGCGAGATTTATCTCGCCCTTTATAGTAAATGCGACATGAATGTCGCGTTACGAAATGCAAAGTCTCTCCCCGAATTCGTTTAAGTTGTATTTTGATTTTACGGGGAGGGGAGGGGGAAGTCAAGAGGGAGAATGTTAAAGAAAAAAAGCCTGCACAATATGCAGGCTTTTCATTACAAAACTGAAACTATGCCCAACCCTGATTTTTGACAAAATTTGTAATCAAAGGAATTTCAACATACTCACCCTGATAGGCTTTATAAGCCCAGTATAATTGAGCGATCCAAATTAACAAAGGCACACAAGCCAAAACAACTGTTAGCCCTAAAGCGGTGCCAACAACAATGTTAATAAGACCAATAGCAAGGGCTTGAGCATTATGCGCTTTTACAAAAGCTCTGTCTTTTTTATCATCCATCAATAAGATAATAATTGGGATAAGCGGTGCAAAAACATAAGCCAACGCCGCCCACAACTTATCATCGCTGGTAATTTCTTCTTGGTTATAAATCGGTTCTTCAGACATAATTTAACTCCTCATAATATGAATAAAACTTTTGCCCTATTCTACAGTGAATATGCTCAAAAATCAAACTAAAAAGATTGTATAATTATGCCATGAAAAATTCACCCAAAATACTCTTTATGGGATCGCCCGATTTTGCGGCGATCGTCCTCCGTTCTTTAGCCGAAAACTTCAACGTAGTTGGCGTTGTCTCTCAGCCGGATAGGCGTGCGGGGCGCGGCAAAAAGCTCGTCTCGCCACCCGTTAAACTTATAGCGGATGAATTGGATATTCCAACTCTCCAGCCGCGCCGCGTCCGAGACGCTGATGCGATGGATAGCATTCGCCGATTCGCCCCTGACCTAATCGTGGTTGCCGCCTACGGGCAGATTCTGCGCCCCAATCTTCTCGAACTCCCCTCGCTGGGTTGTATCAACGTGCATGGATCACTCCTCCCGCGTTGGCGCGGAGCCGCGCCCATCCAAGCCGCGATTTTGGCAGGAGATGTGGAAACCGGCATCACCATCATGCTCATGGATGCGGGCATCGACACCGGCGATATGCTCTCTCAACGCGCCCTCCCCATCGCCAATGATGATACAGCGGAGACACTTTTCAAGAAACTTGCGCCCATCGGCGCAGAATTGCTCGTAGAAACCCTTCCTAAATATCTTTCGGGTGAAATTAAACCCCAGCCTCAGCCCGAAGAAGGTGCAACCTATGCCAAAATGCTCAAAAAAATAGATGGTTTGCTCGATTTCTCCAAAAGCGCAATCGAACTGGAGCGCAAAATCCGCGCTTTTAGTCCTTGGCCCGGCACCTTCTTTGAGTGGAATGGTGCGCCGTTAAAGGTACATCGCGCCCATGTTGATGAGCAGAGAAGTCCGGGTATCGGAAGCAAGCTAAAGGTCGCGGGCGTTCCCGCCATCGGCACATCAAAGGGAATCCTCGTCCTCGACCAAATCCAGCCTGCGGGAAAAAAGTCGATGGACGGTAAATCCTTCCTAGCAGGTGGAAGAATTTGGGAATAAGGAGAAAAAAATGAGAATTGAAGAAAAATTTGAAAATCAAATGTTGAATATCGAAATGCAGGTCGTTACTGTTGCAAATGCAGATTCTAGACTAAGCGATTTTCAGGTGGAAAAGGTCTATAATGCCTTCGTGAGAAAATACAAGGCTCTTTTGATGGGAAGAGAGGCAAAAGAAGTTTCTCTTCCCTCACCCGCGGGCGATTTATATGAGCTGATTGAAGTTGTTTGCAATTTGTTTACAGAAGATGATGATCTTTTTGAAAAAAACGATTTCTTGCAGGATATTAATTTTGAAAGATTGAGTTACCAAGACATGTTGGATATTTTTAAGCGTTTGCGTAAATCACTTAGAACGTGGACAAAACGAGGGGGAAGTCAGGGATATATTTATTATATAAGCCAGTTCGTCCCCTTGCCAACAGAAGAAGAAGCCGATAAAAACCCGATCATAGACAGTTTTATTGAGGAAGGTCTAGCAAACGTCACACCTCCTAAATCAAAATTCAAAAAACTCACTTCTCTTTTTTCTAAAAAACAGTAACCGAGAAATAGAAAATGCCAAAATATATCGCCTCCATAGACCAAGGCACCACCAGCACGCGCTTCATCATTTTTAACCACGCTGGTGAAGTGGTCGCCGTAGACCAAAAAGAACATCGCCAAATTTACCCGAAACCGGGCTGGGTGGAACACGATCCGCTCGAAATTTGGGTAAAAACGCATCAGGTGATGGCGGGCGCACTAAAAAAGAGCGGCATTGATGCGAGTGATATTTCAGCGATTGGAATCACAAATCAGCGTGAAACAACAGTCGTTTGGAATAAACATACCGGCGAGCCGATTTACAATGCCATCGTCTGGCAGGATACGCGTACGGACGAAATTTGTAATAAATTAGCTAAGAATGGCGGCACTTCGACTTTGCTCAGCACAGGTCAAGATCGTTTGCGCGCCAAAACAGGATTACCGCTGGCTACCTATTTCTCAGGTCCCAAAATTAAATGGATTTTAGATCATGTTGAGTACGCGCGTGATGCCGCCGAACACGGTGATTTATTTTTTGGCAATATGGATACTTGGCTCATCTGGAATTTGACCGGCGCGCACGTCACCGATGTTACCAACGCCTCCCGCACCCTCCTCATGGATTTGGAAACTCTCGATTGGGACGATGATTTGCTGGCGTTAATGGATATTCCCCGCTCAATGATGCCCGAAATTCGCTCTTCTTCGGAAATTTATGGGCATGTGGAAATGGGGAAAGTCGCGCTGGGCGGCGTTTTTGAGGGGATGCCTGTCTCTGGCGATCTCGGTGATCAACAAGCCGCGCTTTTCGGACAAACTTGTTTCGGCGTGGGCGAAGCCAAAAACACCTACGGTACCGGATGCTTTATGCTCCTCAACACCGGCGAGACACCTGTCCCGTCAAAATCGGGTTTATTGACCACGCTGGGATATAAAATCGGCGACCAACCTGCCGTTTATGCCCTCGAAGGCTCCATTGCGATTACGGGCGCGCTCGTTCAGTGGCTACGAGATAATTTGGGTATCATCGAAAATTCAGCAGATGTCGAAACCTTGGCAAAAACAGTTGAAGATAACGGCGGGATTTATTTCGTCCCCGCTTTTAGCGGACTTTTTGCCCCCTACTGGCGAAGCGATGCGCGCGGCGCGATAGTTGGCATGACGCGTTACGTCAACAAAGGGCATATCGCCCGCGCCACCCTCGAAGCGACCGCCTTCCAAACCCGCGAAGTACTGGACGCAATGGAAAAAGACTCCGGCGTAACCCTTAAATCCTTAAAAGTGGATGGCGGGATGGTTTTCAACGAAATGCTGATGCAATTTCAAGCCGATTTACTTGATGTGCCCGTCATCCGCCCGAAAGTTGCCGAGACAACGGCTCTCGGTGCGGCGTACGCGGCGGGACTTGCAGTCGGCTTCTGGGATAATTTTGATGAATTGCGTGCCAATTGGGGAGAAGATAAAAAATGGCTTCCGCAAATGTCTGCTGACAAACGAGACGATCTTTACAAAGGCTGGAAGAAGGCTGTGACGCGGACTTTTGATTGGGTGGTATCCCCATGAGTATGCCAATGTTTCGTGGGGATAAGGAACCCCCAAGTTTTATTGGGTAATTTCTCGTCCGTCCCCCTCTGTCCTACGGACATCTCCCCCAAAATGGGGGAGAATTTCCCCTCTCCCGTTTTGGGAGAGGGACGACCTGAGCGTAGCGAAAGGTCAGGGTGAGGGCGGGGTGTAGCTTCCCCACGAATCGTGGGCATACTCTATCCCCATAGTCATAGATTGAGAACGGAGAAAAGTGCCGTATAATGTTCGATGTACAAGTTGGTTGGCATA
>JAOZOM010000503.1 GCA_029933275.1 Anaerolineales bacterium
ATAGAACCTTATATTCCTCTTTTTGCCGCCCTCGTTATCTCGATCTTGGCATTTATTTTTGTGAATGGCTTTGATTTCAGTTTTGGCAAATCCGCCGCCTCACGCGTTGGCGAATTCGCCGCTGCGGATCGAAGGGGCTTTACCGACAAACTTGGCGATGGGCTGATGGATAAACTTGGCTTATCTTCGGCATCCCTGGAGCTGAATATGCTTTGGGCGAAATTGGGCGGGATGTACAAAAACAAAACAGTTGGGAGTGTGGTTGGACAAGGAATTACCTTTGCCGGACTTGTAATCGCATTTATGGTGCTAAGCGGTAACTACAGTCTGACCGTGATGGGCTTGGTTTTTCTGGCAGGCTATTACCCAATTATGTCCCTACAAGGCGATGCTCGTAAAGTGCGTGAAGAAGTACAGCGCACATTGCCAGAGTCCGCTTCCCTAATTGCCGCTGAAATGATGGCTGGCTCAAGTGCGGAAACGGCTGTGACGCGTGCTTCTGTCTTGCCGGGCAGTCTAAGCCGCATGATTACCGAGGCGGTTGAATCAGCACAGCAAGGCGGATACTTACTTTTCTCTCGCGACAAAATACAAGGCGTTCTTTTGGCTCATTTGCGAAAATACCAGATGCCACAACTGGACGCTTTTGCTTCGCAGGTTGATCTTGTCTCCTCGCGTGGCTCGGACGGTCCGGCGCAGATGGCAGAAGTTGTACGCGGTCTGGCTCGTGAGTACCGTTCAGAGGTCACCAAGCAAGCGGAGGCTTTGGACAGCAAACTCCTGATGCCGATTACCGCCTTCTTCTTCATCCCACTGCTGGCTGCAATCTTTATTCCGCTCGGAGTTAGCGTTCTACAAACCTTCTAATGATGATGGGCAATCTCTTTGGCGTTTTTATTTTCACCATCCTGACAGTCTTGCGTATTCAGCAAGCTCTCGATGGTTCTTGGATAGCTATCCTTCTGGCTTTGCAATCTGGAATTGCCATTGCTTTGTATTTTCGGCGCACAAAGCCAAAGGAAAAGGCAGACAAAAAAACGCAGGCTTTCGCCTGGATGTCCGCTTTACTTCCTTTGGCTTTGTCGCCTCGTGCTTCAGCTAATCCTTGGTTGGCTCTTCTTTTGATACCGGGACTCTTATTGGCTCTCTGGGCAATGCTTGC
>JAOZOM010000504.1 GCA_029933275.1 Anaerolineales bacterium
CATCACATTTTGCTGAACAGCATTAGCTTGACTCATAGCATAAGAACCAGATTGAGCTAAGATATTTAATTTTGCAAAGTTTGCACTCTCTGCTGCAAAGTCAACATCCCTTATCTGAGATTCTGCTGCTTGAACATTAACCTGAGTAACAGAAATATTTCTAATAGTTGATTCAAGTTGATTTTGAACAGAACCGATATCAGATCTTGTTCTATCTAAATCTTTAAGAGCAAAATCTGAAATAATGATAGCTTGTTCTGCACCATCTCTGGTTGTTACATCTATTTTAGAAAAGTTATTATTAAGACCTGCAGTAGCTGCTGATTGAATTGCTGTTGCTTTTCCATCTTCTACAGTTTCTGTAATACTCATATTACTTAAATCAGATCCTGAGCTTACACGAATTGCAAATGAAGGAGCAGCAGAAGTTGAACTAGAAGTTTCAAATACACTTGCTCTTACATCTTGATTATCTACTTGCGCTTGAGCATTAAATGAATCTACTAACGATTGAGCAATAGCATAACCTTTATGACTACCTGCTGTTACACTAGCACTAGCAGTAACAGTTGCAGTAGTACCATCTGCCTGTTGAACTGTTACAGTCATAGATGTAGAAGCTGCAGCTGATGCACCAGTTGTATTACCAAATCCAACTGTACTTGCAGCAGTCGAAGCAGTTGTTGAAGATGTCATTGCAAATTTAGCAACCTGATCAGTTTGAGCATCGCCTATAGAGATATTTACAGTCTCACCAGAGTATGCACCAATATGAAATGATTTATTCTCAAAACCACCATTAAGAAGCGTTTGACCATTAAATGAAGTTGTTGAAGCAATATTTTGAGCTTCTTCCATTAGTCTATCAATATCTGATTGAATAGCTTTACGAGAATTTAGTGTTTGACCATCAGATGCTGCTTGAATAGCTTTACTTCTAATAGTATTAGCAATATTGATATACTCTTCTAAAGCACCATCTGCTGTTTGAGTTACACCGATACCATCATTTGCATTTGAAATAGCTTGACCAAGACCTTGCGCTTGTTGACGAAGTGAATCTGCAATAGACATACCAGATGCATCATCCGCTGCTCTGTTAATTCTTAAACCTGAACTCAATGAGTTAAGACTTTTATCTAAACCCAAGTTAGTTTGTTG
>JAOZOM010000155.1 GCA_029933275.1 Anaerolineales bacterium
CATCCATCAAATAAGGCTGAACAGAGGGGCGAATTTCTCTCCGAAGTTGGGACAGGATATTAAATCCCCCATAATCTAAATCTGCCCAGAGGTAAATGGGGGTTTCTTCGGGAATGAGATTGAGTAGATTGCGGATGGGGGGCGAGGGGTTGCCCATGAGACAGATTGTTGCGTGTTGCGTGTTGCGTGTTGCGTGCCTGCCCTGAGCTTGGTCGAAGGGTTGCGTGCGGATGAACTCATGGAATGTTGTTAAATTCTCAATACAGAGAATCGCGTCTGCGTGGATGGTGGCGGAGTGAAGCGTTTCTACTTGCGCGGCGGGGAATCCGATGGAGGGGGTAAATCCGCTGAGGGGGAGGATTTCGCCAGATTGGGTGGTGAGTTGCCAGTTTCCGGTAAGATGAATATAGTTTGGGTTGGCTACGAGATGCAACTCTCGCAGAATTTCTTTATTGGAGAGCTTTTTCCATTTTGGGTTGGCAGAACGTGCGAGACGCACAATGGCGGGATTAAGTTCATCGAAGCGTTTGCTATCGTTAAACACGCGCACGCTAAAGACGCGGTAGGGAGTTTCTGTTTGGTACTGAGATAACGCGTCCAGCGCAGTGAGCAAGCCTAAATTCAAGTCCGTGTCGCTCAGGCTAAAAGGCGTGGGGGATTTTCCATCCCGTAGTTTCTTTAGGATAATTTTCAGAGCGCGTCCCTTCCAATCATCCGCAGAATAACGAAATAATTCGGCGCGGATCAGTTTATCTAACTTCTCGCGAGCATCAGAAATTGGTTCTCGGCTAAGGAGAGTGTAGAGCGTTTCGGGCTGTGTATCACGAGTTAGGAAAATAACCGATTGAAGAAGATTTCCTCTTTGACCAGAAAGCCAATTTAGTTTGAGCAGATTGGCTTTTTCGAGGGCGAGAAATTGCTCGTTGGCGGTGATGCGCGGGGCAGGGTCGGTTTGGGAGAAATAGGCGGGGAGGGGGAGATTGTTGAGGGTGATTTTTATATTGTTGCGTGTTTCGTGTTGCGTGTTTTTTGCGCGTTTTTCTAGGGTGTCGAGAATGGTATTTAGGATGAGGGCGACATCGGGGGAGGGGGTGAAAGATAGTTTCATAAAAGCTTTTCTCCGTGTAGTCCGCGTCCATCCGTGTCCAATTCACGCAACACGCAACACGCTACACGTTTTCTAGCTCCTCCAACATCTCACTCTTATCCACGCCAATCACAAAAGCGTGGCTATTTTTGCGAACGACCGTGCAAACCGTATCCACATAAGGCAGGAGCGAGCCAGATTTATCGGGCGGCGTGGCGAGCAGAACTTGCAGCCCGGCATCGCGCATAAATTGGAGCGCGCTGGCGGTGCGGGCGGTGTCCATTTTTCCGAAAGCCTCGTCAAAAAGCGCCAAACGGATTGTATCCGAAGGGCGCGGCTGATTGATGCGATACGCCTGCGCGAAAGATGCCGCCATCGCCACATAAAAAGGCGTGGTTGTCTCTCCGCCCGATTTTTTTGCGTTGATTTTGCTCAATAAAGCGCGGTCATTATTGGGATAATGGATGCGAATATCGTATTGCAAATACGAGCGATAGTCTTGAATTTCGCGCAATTCCTTGCTCAAACTGGCGTCGCTTTGGTTATTATGCGTTAGCCGCTCAAGGAGCAAATCCCACGCCTGCTGATGTTTTTGGCGAAAATCCGAGTCAAAAAGTGAAGCCCCCAAAACGCTCTGACTATCCATCACCATCGCGTACATGCCGCGCAAATTGCTGGCGGGCTGGGTGATAAATTCATATCTTTCGCCGCCAAAACGCAAATTTGAGAGCGTTTTATTCAAATATGCCAATTGCTGCTTTGCTTCTTCAATTTGCTCGCGCAGTCGATGAATAAAATTCTCCACCAACTCTTCCTCAGCCAACGCGCGCTGTTTTGCAATCTGCGCTTCGAATTGCGGCAACTCCGAATCAACCAATTTCACCCGCTCTGCCATATATTTTTCGGCGTGGTCTTCGTCATCGTAGCCAAAATCGTAGCGCATCGAATACGCCTGCTTGGCATCCCGCAAACGGTCACGGTTTCGCGTCTCGGCGGTCTGATAATCGCTCTCATATTTGCTCGCTTTTTCGTGAATCACCGCCACAGGCTGCCGCGCCAAACGCCGCGCGTACTCCTTCTCCACATCGGCGCGGGCATCTTCGTCCACGTTTTCTTTTGCAAGAAAGTCATCTGCTTTTTGGATGGATTCATTTATCTCGCGTTCCAAACGTGGGATTTTCTCCTCAGCCAGATTCTTTGCCCCAACTTTCATCCCGCCGATTCGACCGTCCATTTGGCTTGCTTGCCCTAGTAAACGATCGTACTCACCCTGAGCATTTTCGGCTCTTGCTTTCAGCGTCTTAGCGTTGCTCAAATCTAGTTTTGCTAATTCGCTTTTTAAGATCTTTTCTTCTGTCTCGCGTTCAGAGAGAGAAGAAATGCTCTCCAGCATATTCTCAAGTTGAATAAGCGGACGCATTTTCTCGCTCGTCAAGGCGAGTCTTTCCTTTAATGCGCCATCTCTTTCATTATAAGAGACCATTTCTGCTGCCAACTCATCCAGTCGTTCCTGACTGTTTTTTATCTGGCTCATCGTGGCGCGTTCGCCGATAAACCAACGCCGATAAAAGCGGGGGTTGAGATGACTATCGGTATAATTTCGGCGCACGAAACACTCTTTGGTAATTGCGGTACGATGATTTCGGAGTTCTTTGAGCGAATCGCATTTTGTGTAGTGTTGGAGGAGTAAATCTACGAAGGCGCGGGCAGCGGGGTGGGAGGTGGTGACTTCGTTTGCGAGACTTTCGTGTTGCGTGTTGCGTGCTTGCCCTGAGCTTGGTCGAAGGGTTGCGTGTTTTTTTAGGATTTTCTCGGTGTCTAATAACGCTACGCCGTGTAGTCCGCTTTTCTTGCGGTGATCGCGGTAGAGTTGCATCGCTGAATCATAATGCACGGGCGGGACTAAAATTGTGAAGCGGCTTTTTCCTAAAATCCCTTCAACGGCATTTTGCCATTCTTCGTTGGGGATTTCTAGCTGCGTGCATAAAAAGACAACTTCTTCGCTAGAGAGTCCCAATTCGGCGCGTAAGATTTGACGTAACTTGCTCGCCTGCGGAGCCATACTCTCGAAGCTGACTTCACGATCTCCCGTTTTTAGTTTGCGAATTTCATCCTCAAGGCTTTTTGCTTCTGCCCGCAAGTTGGATGCTTCTTCGGTGAGGAGGGTGTGTTGGCGGGTGTAGTTTTGGGATAAGTCTGCGATGATGGATTGATAATTGATTATCTTGTTGCGTGTTTCGTGCCTGTCCTGAGCTGAGCCGAAGGGTTGTGTGTGGATGTTTTCTAATTCTGGCGGGATATTTTGCCCGTCTGTGATGAGATATTTCTCTAATTTCTTTGCATCTGCGCGTTCTTGTTTGAGTGCAACGGTCACATCTTCTTGGCGTTGGCGCAGGATGTTGAGTTCGGCGAGAAGGGTGGCAAGTTTTTCTTTGAGTTCTTTTTCTCTTCGCACCGCTTCATCATTGTCTAAAGCTCTTTTTGCATCATAAAGAGCGGTGGAAGCAAACTTTAGGTGTTCGCCTAATTCTTCGCGTTGAATTTCGGCACGGCTCAAGTTGAGACGAATTTCATCTAGTTCTATGCGGGCTTTTTTCAAATCTTTGCTGTGAATTTCTCCCTGTGAACGGCGAGCGATATAGCCATTTGTGATACGTCTGCGAGCATTGGCGAGACGTTCTTTATCGAGTTCTTCGATTTTGTCGAGATTGCTGATTCGTCCACGCACGTTGGATGCGAGTTCTTCAAAATGTCGCAATGTATCGAGTTGGGCTTGGAGAGTTTTAACATCCAGCAGATTCTCGTCGAGGAGATAATTATGCACAAAAGAGCGGATGTTGGTTAGCGGGCTGAAAGCCAATCCCTTGACAATTTTGGCAGGAAATGACTCTTTGAGTTGCCCCAGCCGATTGAGCAGATGGACGCGGTAATCTTCGAGCCGAGAAAATGTTTGGGGGCGCGCACCAGGTTGAAACACGAAGTGATCCAGATGACGCTTAAAGCCTCTTACATCGTACAAAGCTCCGGAATCAGAATCCGCTTGAAAAAACCAACGATCATCCAAATCTGCACCATTAACAATGAAGTAAACCAGATTTGGACTGCGACCATCGGCAAAAGCATCGATCACCGCTCCGTGTGTGAAAAACGTGCCATCGGGATTGCGAAATTCGAGGGCAATGACACCGGTGACATCTTTTCGTAAAAATTTCTGCCCCTCGGTGCCGAGTTCGCCGCGCACATAGCTGGAAAGGGTGCGTTTTCCGCCCGCCAACGCCGCCTGATTGAAGCGAACATCGCGCTGACCGCCAACGAGGGCAAATTGCACGGCATCGAGAATGGTAGATTTGCCCGCGCCGTTGATGCCGATAAAGTAGGTGCTGCCTTCGCAATTTATGGTGGTGTTTTCAAATAAGTGCCAGTTGATTAAGCGGATTTTGGTGAGGGTTTTCAT
>JAOZOM010000015.1:0-10307 GCA_029933275.1 Anaerolineales bacterium
GTTTGCGCTTGTTTTTTGCCAAACCACAAATTTCGTTAGAACTAGAAAATTTTATAGCTTCAGCAAAAAATCCTTTGCCTTTTCTAACGCTTTTGCCCGATGACTGAGACTGTTTTTTTCCTCTTCTGCTAATTCTGCCATGGTGCGCCCTTTATCGGGGAGGTAAAAAATCGGGTCGTAGCCAAATCCGCCCGTGCCGCGTTCTTCGGGAATGATTTCGCCCTCGCAGATTCCCTCCGTAAAGAAAATCTCGCCACTGGGATGGGCAATCGCGATGGTGGCACGAAAACGCGCTTTCCACGGGCGGGGATGGGGGCGTAAATTTTTGAGCAAAAAGGCGCGCCGGTCGGCATCGGTTGCGTTGGGGCTGGGTGCATAGCGGGCAGAATAAAGCCCGGGTTTACCATCCAGCGCGTCCACTTCCAAACCGGAGTCATCGCCGAGCGAGATTAATCCGCTGGCTTTGGCGAAAGCCTTTGCTTTGAGAGCCGCATTTTCTGCGTAGGTTTTTCCTGTCTCTTCGACTTGGATATGGATGCCGATTTCTGCGGGCGCGATGATTTGGATAGGGAGGTCTTTTAAGATAAATTGCATTTCCCGCAACTTTCCTGGATTTTGGCTTGCGAGCAGGATTTTTAGCATTTTTCTCCTTTGAGCTTGATTCTTTCCAACGCCCATTTAGCATGGTCACGGACGAGCGGCTCGATATCGTCTAGAGCCGCCTCCAGCGCGGGGATTGCGGCAGGGTCACCTGAGTTCCCTAAGGCTATGGCGACATTCCGCAAATAACCTCGCCTTTTGGCGCGTTTGACGGGATTGTTTTTGAATTTTTTATTGAATTCTTGAGGCGTGAGAGATAGCTCTTGAATCAGGTCAGGGTGCGGGTCTGCCAAATCCCAAGTTGTGAGAGAATTTCCCCTTTTGCGATTCCAGGGGCAAACTTCTTGGCAAATATCACAACCGAAGATGAGATTTCCCAGTTTTGGGCGTAGTTCTTCGGGAATCTCGCCTTTGTTTTCGATGGTGAGATAAGAGATACAGAGATTCGCATCCAAAGTGTGGTTGGGGAGGATGGCTTGGGTGGGGCAGGCATCGAGGCAACGCGTACAAGTTCCGCAGTGATCGGCGGTGAATGGTTTGTCGGGGAAGAGTTCAAGTCCCAGCAAGATTTCAGCGAGGAAGAAGTAGGAGCCAAAGTTTGGGTTAATCAGACAAGTATTTTTGCCAATCCAGCCGAGGCCGGCGCGTTGTGCCAAATCCCTTTCGAGGATGGGACCTGTATCGGTATACCAACGATTGGGGACGGGGTGTCCCACCTCCGCTTCGATGAATCTGACGAGATGGATGAGTTTTTCTTTGAGGGTGAGGTGGTAGTCTTCGTTCCACGCGTAGGCGGAGATAATGCCTTTCTCCGCGCTTTCCGCTGATTTAACGGGAGCAAGTTTCGGGTCAGGGTAGGGGGCGGCGAGGAGGAGGATAGACTGTACTTCGGAGAGAATTAGTCGCGGGTCGGCTCGCCGCTCGCGGGCGCGAGCATCCGCTAAATATCCCATAGAAGCATGTCGCCCCGCATCTAGCCAATCGAAATAGGCGGAGATGTGGGGCGGCGAATCGGGCGTGGTGATGCCCGCGAGAATAAAACCTTGTTTTTTGGCTTCGTTTTTAATTTTTTCTGCGAGTGTTTTAACGAACAACGATGAGAACATAGAAAAATTCGCCGAAGTTTGCTCCGGCGGTATTTGCCATACGCCAATAGCTCCGATATTCGCCAGTGGTGGAGGGGGCGGTGAAGACAACGGTCACTTCAACTGTTTCTTCGGGGGAGACGATATTGGGGAGGGGGCGAGCTTGTCCATTCATCTTTTCGTCGTAACCAAATACTAAATGATAGTCTTGTCCCCAAGTGCAGGTGCCGGTATTTTTGATGAGCCAAGTTTTTTCAAAATTTTGTCCGGGGGTCATCTCGGTGTTATCCGGGACGCTAATATCGGCAACAAAGGCGGCGTTATCGCAAGAGGCATCTGTAGGGGAGGCTTCTACGACGATGGTAGGAGTGGATGTCTCCACGGAGGTGGGGACGGCGGTTGCCGTGGAGATTCTTTGCGTTGCTGTCGCTGTTTCTGCCGGAGAGGCAGTATTGATTGCCGCGGTTTGGCTCAGTTCGGCGATGACGGTTTCTGCCGCGGCGGTGTAGATGGCGTTAACATCTGGCGTGGGGGAGGCTGGCGCATTTCCCCCGCAGGCAGTTAATAGGATGGCGATGATGAAGGATAGGGTGAAGACTTTTGTTTTCATGAAACCTCCTTACGCACATAATAGGGTTGCCTAAGTTTCAGGATTTTCCTGAAACTTAGGCGTAAATTCGCTGATGCTATTTTTTCTTCTGTACATCAATGATGACGCAAAGAACGCCCCCAAAGTAAACGCCACGATCATTTTGCATGATAAAGCAGTTTTGGACTTCGCCTTCGGCGAGGGGGGCGGTTAGATGAACGCCAATATCAACGACTTCGCCGGGGGCGATGGAGTCTGTCACTTCCCATGCGGGCTGAGGGGAATCCAGCGAGGCAGTACCGCTGAGAACAACGAGTTGATAACCGTCATCCCAAGTACAAACACCAGTATTATAAATACGCCAAATTTTGTAGAAATCTTCGCCCGGTTCCATCACTGTGCCGTCCGGAATGGTCACATCTACGGGAGAACCATATTTCATCTCATCGCAGATGGGACCGCCGGGGGTAGGAGGAATGGAGAGAGTGGCGGTTGGGAGACCGGGTAACAAGGTGGCGGTTAGATTCGGTAGTGGTGTCGTTAGTTGTACCAGTGTGGCTGTGGGGAGGGATGTTGAGGTCGCGGTTGCTGGCTCAGGGGTAGGCGAAAATGCAATTGCGGTTTCTGTGAGCTGTGCGGCTACGGTCGCCGCGGCAGAGGTGAAGATCGCAGCGGGGTCTACCGCAGTCGCTTCTGCTTCGGTCGCTGTTTTACCACCACAGGCGGTGAGGGTTAAAGCTAAAATGATTAAGATAAATAACCAAGTTTTTTTTGTTGATTTCATAGTTTTCTCCGTGAGCGATTAAAAAAGGAAACGCTCTTTTTTCTTTCTTTTATTATAGCCTACCCTTTCTCAAGGGCAAGGATGATATTTGGGGGGGGAGCAATCTTTTTTTGCCTAAAATTAGGGATTAACGCCGGTTAGGATATACCCTGATTGTAATTGTGCCAGCACATCTTGTGCGACTTGTTCTTTACCGGGCGGAAGATGTTCGGAGCTAATATCTGTCAGAATTAACGGTGAAAAAACATTTACGCCGCCTTTTCCCGCGACCAAATCGGTCCAAGCCGATTCGATGGCGTGGATCACATCCGGTTGGATGGTGGCGACCCAGTTCCCTAATTTTTTCTGCGGAGAATAATCGCTGATGACGAGGATGCCGCTGCTAGAGAGATAGGTTAATAATTCGGGGGTTGCAAATTGGGGCGCGAGGTAGATTGTTTCCACTTGTCTTTGTAAAATCAAAAAATCGGAGTAGGCGTTATAAGTAGCCACATCTTCATCTGCTGGAATTTCTATATATTGAGGATAACAAGGAGCAAGGGTACACCATGAGGGATAAATAAACGCGGTGCAGGTGCCGCAATAGTATTCAACTCCTTTGCGAAATGCGGTTAAGGTCGTTTGTCCAAGCGGGTCATCTTTAGGAATCATTAATCCCACGCGATAATCTTCGGTAATCATCGCGGCGATATAGCCGGAGATGAAGGCGGCAATATCGGGACGGTCTGTATTTGCTAGAACGCTCAAATTTCCACCCGCGACCACATCGGGGATGTTGACGGCGAGGAATTGGGCTTGGGGAGCAAGAGGAGCTAATGCCATCAGCCCGGGATCAGGCGGCAGGGCGATGACGACGCGCAAGCCCGGCTCAAGATCGGCTTCGGTTAAGGTGTTGCGGACTTGGAAACGCATCCCTGAGTTTTGGGCGAGATTGTAGACGAGGCTCTGATAAGTGTCTGAGATTTCCTGATCCATATCAGCCGGAATAACGAGCAATGCCAGAGGGGTTTCGGGTGTGGGAATCAGTGTGGGGGCGGGAATTGCCGTTTCAGTGGGCGCAAGCGTAGGGACTTGGGGCGGTTCCGCGGTGCTTTTTCCGCCGCATCCAGCCAATAAGAAGGCTACCAGTAAAATCAAAAGAATTTGTTTTTTCATCAATTTTTTCTCCATTCAAATTTTCCTGAATTTTACACTATTGCCGCGTTTAAAATAAGCACTCGTTCTTTTGGGGGAAATCCAACGAAAAGACAAAGCAAGTTATAATCGCCCCATGTCAAAACGTCTTATTCTTTCCACCCTTTTTGTTGGCAGTATTGTCGGCGGTTATTTCATTTATCGCAATTTGCATAGTTCGGGGGTGCGCTCGGTACAAATTATGCGCTGGTTTCAAAACCCCGAAGAACATGCCGATTGGGAAATCCTGCAAGGCACTCGTTGCGGCGATGCGCCCTTTATTTTGCCTACGGATGGGGTTATCGGATATTTATGGGATGATTCTTTTCGTCCCGGACATCGGCATCAGGGCATCGATATTTTCGGAGGGAGGGAACCCGGCGTAACGCCCGTGATTTCGGCTTACGAGGGCTATCTGACTCGGTTGCCGGATTGGACATCTACCCTTATCGTTCGCGTCCCGCGCGATCCGCTACACCCCGAACGCCAGATTTGGCTCTACTATACCCACATGGCGGATGCGGAGGGCAACTCCTTCATCGTGGATTCTTTTCCACGCGGCACAAGTGAGGTCAAAATTCCCGCAGGGACATTGCTCGGCTATCAGGGCAATTATTCGGGCGATCCGCTTAATCCCGTTGGGGTGCATCTTCATTTTTCGATTGTGAAAGACGATGGCTACGGTTCTTTTACCAACGAGTTGGAAATAGAGAATACTTATGATCCATCGCCTTATTTAGGGATGAATTTGAATGCAAAAACAAATCAAGACGACATCCCGACTTGCGATAAGTAGAAAAAATATTCATTAGAAAGACAGAAAATACTGAAAACTCAGTAAAACTTTGCTTTTCACCGCGAAGAAGCGAAGAGCGCGAAGAAAAACTTAAAAACATCTAAAAAAAGATTCAAAAGGCAAGAAACAACCTCTGTAGTGTTATTCTCTTTGTTGTTTTATCTTACTCGATAGTTGTGATTTCGCTTTTGTTGTTCAATAGAAACTGATTCTGAAAGACCAAATCTTCTAAAAAGAATGAGATTCTCTCCCTTTTTAACGCGAAGTTCGCGAATTTAGCGAATGACGCGAAAAAAACTTTAAAATATTCGTGTTTTTCGCTTTTTTCGTGCTTTTCGTGTTAAAAATTTGACAAGCAAAAAGTAAAAAAGCATATCCACATTAAAAACACAACTATCGAGTTATCTTAAAACTTCGCGTTCTTCTGTCTTCGCGGTGAGAATAGATCGTTTTTCACATTTCAAGACTTTTACAGAGTTTTCAGGAAAATACACAAAAAATCTGAGAGAGAAAAAAGGTTATTATGAATTTCAAAAATAAAGTAGTTCTCATCACTGGTGCGGGGCGTGGATACGGGCGTGAAGTTGCCAAAGTCTTTGCCGCAAAAGGGGCGCGGCTGGCATTAAATGATATTTCTCCGATGAGTTTGAATAAACTCGTCGCGGAGATTAAAGCCGAAGGCGGCGAGGCGAAAGCCTTCGTGCGCGATATCGCGAAAAAAGTCCCCGTGCAGGGATTGGTGATGCAGGTCGAAGACGAATATGGCAAAATAGATATTCTCATCAACTATTCTGCGGTGGAGCCGAAGAAAACGCTGCTTGAGATGGATGAATGGGATTGGCAACGCACACTCACGGTCAACTTATCCGCACCTTTTTTGATGACGCAGTCAGTGGGGCGGATTATGCAAAAAAACGGCGGGGGCGTGATTGTGAATCTCGTCCCCTTAGCTGGGCGGGCGGAGAAAATTGGCGGAACTGCGTATGTCTCCAGTATGATGGGTTTAATCGGATTCACGCGTCAGGCGGCGCGCGAACTCGGCGTGCATCAGGTTCGGGTTCACGCGGTCGGCACGGGAATCCCGGAACTGCATCGGGCTGAGATGGGGTGTCCATCCAATTTTAATGAGGCAGTTTTATATTTGTGTAGTGACGAACAAAAGAAATTAGAAGGTCAGATTATCAATATTTCTTAAAGGAGAAAAAATGGAATACAGACGTTTAGGGTCATCAGGGTTAAAAATTTCTGCACTTTCTTTTGGCGCGTGGGTCACTTTTAGCGACCAAATTGGCGAAAAGGTTGCGCAAAAAATGATGCAAGCCGCGATGGATGCGGGCGTGAACTTTTTCGATAATGCCGAAGTTTACGCGGGTGGCGAAGCAGAAAAAATGATGGGGAAAGTTGTCAAAAAAGCGGGTTGGAAACGTTCCGATTTGGTTTTTTCGACCAAGATTTTTTGGGGCGGCGAGGGCGTGAACGACAAAGGGCTTTCTCGTAAACATATCATCGAGGGCGTGGATGCGGCGTTGGCTCGCCTGCAAATGGATTATGTGGATTTGGTTTTCGCACATCGTCCCGACATGCACACGCCCATCGAAGAAACGGTGCGCGCTTTTAACCATGTGATTGATCAGGGCAAAGCCTTTTATTGGGGAACGAGCGAATGGAGCGCGGTGCAGATTATGGAAGCGCACGGGATCGCGCGTGAATTGGGCTTAATCCCGCCCACGATGGAACAGCCGCAATATCACATGTTCCATCGTGAACGCGTCGAGGCAGAGTACGCGCAACTTTATGAAGATATTGGTCTAGGGACAACGGTTTGGTCTCCATTGGCGAGCGGTATATTGACCGGCAAATATAACGAAGCAATGCCCAAAGGGACGCGCGCAACGCTGAAAGGATACGAGTGGTTGCGAAGACGTTTCACCGATGCAGAAGCGAAGCAAAAAATCGACAAAGTTGGTGAGTTGCTTCCGATTGCCGAAGAACTCGGTTGCACGATGGCGCAACTTGCCTTGGCGTGGACCTTGAAAAATCCTCATGTGAGTACCACTATCACTGGTGCATCTCGTGTGGAGCAGGTCGTTGAAAATATGAAGGCGATTGATTATGTTGAGAAACTCACCCCAGAGGTGATGGAGAAGATTGAGGGAATTTTGGATAATAAACCCGCCGAAGAAGTGGATTGGCGGTAGTTCGCGAGTTTTGCGAAAAAAGGCTCTCGCTTCTTTTGAAACGGGGGCTTTTTTTATTTTGATTACCTTATTTTTTTCTATGACTTTACTGCAAAAAGGTCGCTTCACCACGAAGGACTCAAAGGAGCACAAAGTTTTTTGTTTTTAAGGGAAAAATGCCAAAGACTTGTCTTTTTGAGTAGAAACTCATTTTTTACGCTCATTTTTCAAGGTTTTTCTTCGTGAACTTTGTGCTCTTTGTGGTGAGGTAGTTTTTGCAGTAGACTCTTCTACGCGATGGGATTAAAAAAACCGCGAAAATCTGCTTTATCTGCGTTTTATCCAACGCATGTAGGGTAGAGAAATTCGTAATACCTATCACGAGCTTTTTGCAATGCAATTGTAGTAAACCCCAATCTACAGTTAAGCTATACTAAAATTATGATAAAAAAAGCGCAACCCCACGATAAAATTCCCTTGCTACGATTGGCGTATAAAGGGCTGGAAGAGGCAGAGTTAGAAGAAATTGCGAGATTAACGAAATTCTGTTCTTATCCCACCAACCATGTTTTATGCCGCGAAGGCGCGGATGAAAATGTTCTCTATATTGTCGCGGAGGGGAATGTGGTGATTGCTCAAAAAATGAGCGATGACCGCGAGCGGATTTTACGCGTAGGTGGGAAAGGCGATGTGGTGGGGGAGATGGCGCTCATCCAAAACGCGCCGCGTTCGGCGAGTGTGCGGACAATTAGCGCATGTACAATGTTGGAAATGAAAAAAAAGGATTTTGAAACCATCCTGAGTCGCAGTCCCCGCATGGCGATTGATATTATCCGCATCACGTTGGATCGCATCCGAGAGAATGACCAAGTTGCGATAGCCGATTTGCAGAAAACCAATAAAGTGCTCCGCCAATTAGATCGAAATAAACTGGAATTTATTCAAGTTACCGCCCATGAGCTACGCACGCCCCTAACTGTTTTGAAGGGCTATGTCAATATGTTGCATTCATTTCCTGATGTCAAGGATAATCCCCTTTTGAGCGAAGTCCTTGAGGGGATTAACAAAGGCTCTGAGCGAATGCACGAGGTGGTTAACACAATGCTGGATGTGACGCGGATTGATGCGGACGTTTTAAAAGTTGCTTTTGTTCCTGTTTCTTTGAAGCAAATAATTAATGAAATTGTGCATGGTTTTTCAAAAGCCGTTGAAGAACGCAATATAGAAATTCTGATTGAGTATGATGAAAAAACGCCCAATATCAAAGCCGACCCCGGTCTGATTGAGAAAGCACTATATCACCTCATCGTCAACGCGATTAAATACACCCCCGATGGCGGGCGCGTTTATATCAGCACATATCCCATTTTAATGAGCGATAATGGCGATGGCGTTGAGATTGCAGTCAAAGATACGGGAATTGGTCTCGACCCCGAACACCATGAACTGGTCTTTGAGAAATTCTATCAAGTGGGCAGTGTCGCCACTCATTCATCGGGAAAGACTGCTTTTAAGGGCGGCGGGGCAGGGTTGGGATTGGCAATTGTGAGCGGCGTAGCCCGCGCACACGGGGGCAAAGTTTGGGTGGATAGCGCGGGATGTGATGAGACGCAGTATCCGGGGAGCACCTTTCATTTGCAAATTCCCGTTAATTCACAGATATAAGCTGGGGATAAGGGGGCTTCGCGCGTGATTTTAGCTTGATTCCCTTTTTTAGCATGACGAGCAAAATGAGCATCTCGGCGAGAAATTCTCCGCCGGGATGCTTTTTTGCAGAAGCTGCCATTTAAATGGGTGACAAACCTAAGGTCACGCGCGGTGCAGATGTCATATCCATCAAAAGGTATTTACAAGATGTTCAATTTATAGGATAATACAGGCGGTTGTGGGGGCTTACGAGATATCTGAAATCAATAACTGCGCTTTTTTTCGTTGGGGAGAGGAGGGGCAGATACATTAATCGACAACTTATTAACACGTATCGTTGCTCAGAGCCATTGGGCGATTGTGTTAAAAAATAGGTTGGGGGGAAGTGAATGATTGTTGAATATAAGTTGATATTTCCGCATAGCGGAGAAAAGGAGGATACTCCAAAATAAAACCTGTATTTTTGAGCCAAGATTGTTTTAAAATGTTGTTTGCGGTAAAAGTATTTTATTTAATAGGTCCAAAGTGTTATCTTGTTTAAGAAAAAATGAATTAGGGTGATAAACAGTGTCTATTGCGTTTTGGGAATAGTTTCACTTTTCCCTGCGGTAAACAACTGTTATTTTGGACGAAATTGAGTATATAGAAATATATGCCTTAAAATTAGGAGAATATAAAATGAAGTCGAATACTGGGAAAGGCTTGGTTTTCAGCGTTATCTTAGCGGCTATAATGATGTTTTCATTGGTACAGCCCGCTACAGCTAATAATGTTGATATGCCTACAGAGCAGGGCAATGGTCCTACAACCCCATTGCACCCTGTAGTTTCTCAATCTTTATATAATATTACAACTGCGCCCCTGCGTGAAATCATGGAAACTTACGAGCCGCCGAAAGGTGACGGTAGTTTCAGAGTTGTCCCGAATAGACCCATGGTAGGCGGTAAGTTCGGCACAGCACCTGCGTCAGAACGCACTCCAGATATTAGTGTAGAAGGTATTACGGACACTACTGGTTTTGTTGATCCTCATCTCACCACCCCTTATGCCTCCTCTTCGCCCGTGCAAACGGTACGCTCTTTTGATGGGTTCAATATTTTGGATGATGTTGCTACCGTAGGCTATGGCATGGCTCCTCCGGATACAGATGGGGCTGTTGGTCCTGACCATTATGTACAAATGATCAACACGGTATGGGGCGTTTTTGATAAAAACACCGGCGAAGTCATTGGTGGACCTTTCCCCAATAATATATTTTGGGATGTGGCAGACACAGGCGATGCTTGTGAGGCCGATAATGACGGCGACGGGATTGTGCTTTATGACGAAGAAGCGGATCGTTGGCTTCTCTCACAATTTGCGATAAGCTCGGCGGATAATACCCCCGCACACCCTTATTATGAATGTATCGCGATTTCGGCATCACCTGACCCGCTAGGGGCTTGGAATCTCTATG
>JAOZOM010000015.1:10407-16358 GCA_029933275.1 Anaerolineales bacterium
CCAGTTGGGGCGGTCAGGGCGTAGCAGCCTTTGAGCGCGATGAAATGCTTTTAGGTAATCCTGCCACGTTGATTTATTATGACCTTTACCCGGTTAATCCCGATCTAGGTGGTATGTTACCCTCCAATATTGAGGGGAATGCGGCTCCACCGGCAGGCACACCGAACTACTTTGTCGAGATGGATGACGATACTTGGGGTTTTCCCACCGACCAATTGCAGTTCTGGGCATTCCATGTTGATTGGGTTACCCCAGCCAACAGTAGCTTTACCTATCAAAATACACTGACAACTGATCCCTTCGATACAGACCTTTGTGGTTATAGTCGAGAGTGCATTGAACAACCCGGCACCGATCAAAAAGTGGATGCGATTCCTGACCGCCTGATGTACTCCTTGCAATATCGCAATTTTGGTACGCATCAGAGCATGGTTGTTAACCATACAGTAGATGTTGGTGGCGATCAAGCTGGCGTTCGTTGGTACGAATTGCGCCGCACCACTGGCGATTGGAGCATTTATCAGCAAGGTGATTACGCCCCCGATGGCGATAACCGTTGGATGGGCTCCGCTTCAATGGATAATCTGGGGAATATCGCCCTCGGTTATTCCGTTTCTAGTGCTACCACCTACCCCTCTGTACATTATACAGGGCGTTTAGAAGCCGATCCTCTTGGCGTAATGACTTTAGGCGAAAACGCTATTGTAGAGGGTGGCGGTTCTCAGTTGGGTGTTTCTCGCTGGGGTGACTACAGCATGATGGATGTTGATCCCGCCGATGATTGTACCTTCTGGTATACGCAAGAATATGTTGCTGATACCGGTCAATGGAACTGGGCAACTCGAATTGGCTCGTTCAAACTCCCCGGTTGTGGTCCTGTTTGGGGTACGCTGAGCGGTACAATTACAGACGATTCAACAACTTTGCCTGTTGAAGGGGCTAAAGTCGCCATTACCGGTGGCGTAACTGCATATACAGATGCCAGTGGTGATTATCTCTTTGATGGTCTTCCCGCCGGTAATTATGACGTGACAGTTACCAGTTACTGGTATGAAGACGGAGTCGTACATAATGTAGCCGTTGTCGATGGTACGGCAGCAACGCAAGATCTTGCTCTACGACCACGCGGTGTTGATACGATTTCGGGTACTGTTTATGATAATAGTGGCCAAGGTTGGCCCCTGTACGCCTACATTGAAATTCCGGAACTTCATGACGATAATCAAAATCCCCTCGCTTACCGCGTACTCTACACTGACCCTGAAACAGGCGCGTATAGTGTAGATCTTGCAGAAGGCAGAGAGCATACCTTCATTACCAATGCCTTTAGCGGTGGCTATGAAGAAGTTGCACAATCCTTCACAGCTTCGGGGAGTGGAACGTTAGACATTCCTCTCGAGATAGATGTTGTTGCCTGCGATGCCCCCGGATATTACTATGACGAGGGTTTTGGCGAAGATTTTGAAGGTGGTGTTCCCAGCGGTAGCTGGAGTACCGTTGATAATATCCCGGCTGGCACTTTCTGGGCAGAAAGTTCATTCTGGGGGGATGCTAACTACACCGGCGGTACAGGTGATGCGGCTGAATCCAGCAGTGATGCGTGGGGTCCCGATTACTATGATACAGAACTGGTATCGCCGGTAATCGCAACGGCTAGTTTGCCTGCGAATCCCACGCTTACTTATCTGGCGAATTTCCAGAACTATGCAGGACGTGATAACTTTGACGTCGACATTAATGTTGATGGTGGCGGCTGGGTGAACCTGCTCAGTTGGAATGAAGACCATGGTGGATTTTTTGCTGCCCCCGGCGAAGCTGTAGCACTTGACCTGACAACCCAGCTTGCCGGTGCTACAGACTTCCAGTTGAGTTGGCGTTACTATGATCTGGGTAATGTGTCAGATCCTTGGTTCTGGTATGTCCAAATTGACGATGTTTCCATTGGCGAATGTGTGCCAACCGCTGGCTTAGACAATCTAGTCGTTGGCACGGTTGAAGATATGAACGGTCAGCCTGCTCTCGGTGCGAGTGTCTCTACCGGTAGTGAGACTGTTTACACTAAGACCATACAAGAAGGACCGGAGTATGGAACGGCTTTCTACTTCTTGCCTGCACCGAGCGGTACACAAAACGTTACGGCCCGCGCCCTTACATCTACAACGGCAAGTGTGGTCGTACCGAGTTCTACTAATATTCGACACGATTTTGCACTGGAAGAAGCTAATCTCAGTTTCATTGGAGACTTTGACGGCGACGGTGCAGATGATATGGCGATTTTCCGCCCGAGTGATAGCACTTGGTATATTCACGGCATAGGCTCCTTCGTTTATGGTGAAGCTGGTGATATTCCTGTCCCCGGTGATTATGATGGCGATGGTAAAACCGACATTGCTATTTTCCGTGCCAGCAACCATACTTGGTATATTCGCGGAGTTGGACCATTCGTTTACGGCGACCCAGGCGATATCCCTGTGCCTGCTGATTACGATGGCGATGGTGCCACCGACATCGCGGTTTTCCGCTCAAGTAACCACACTTGGTACATTTACGGTGTTGGACCCTTCGTTTACGGCGACCCTGACGATATTCCTGTCCCCGCTGATTACAACGGTGATGGAAAAGATGACATTGCTATCTTCCGCCCGAGTAACCACACTTGGTATATTTACGGTGTAGGGCCCTTCGTTTACGGCGACCCCGGCGATATCCCTGTCCCAGCCGATTATGATGGCAATGGAACCGCAGATATTGCTGTTTTCCGCCCGAGCACTCACACTTGGTATACCTATGGCGCAGGAACATTTGCCTATGGTAATCCCGCTGATATTCCTGTCCCCGCTGACTATAATGGCGATGGTATGGATGAGGTTGCGGTCTTTAGACCAAGTAATGGAACTTGGTACATCTACGGTCTTGGGGCATACGCCTTTGGTACAGACGGTGATATCCCTGTAAGTCCGGATCTGTTGCCCGGTGAAATGCCGTAATAGTTCTGGTTAGTAAGTAAGTCATTAGGGCGTGTCGAAAGACACGCCCTTTTTTTATCTATTGATAAACTGGTATAATGCCTATCGCGTTTTTGAAAAGAACCTTTAATAATAATTCATTCTTAAATACTCCGCTGGTGTCTGCCTTCTATATAAGTGTCCGAGCAAAAGTTTTTTAGCATTTTGAAACATCGTAGCACGACATTTATGTCGCATTTTGTGAGAAGGGCGAGATAAATCTCGCGTTACGCGAATACCAAATTATTTATGCTCGGATACTTATCAGTACAGAAGACCTCGAATTATATTTTCTACGAGTGATGTAGCCACAAGGTAAGAGAGTTGCTCTCAAAGAAAACAATTACGAAAGAAAAAACCACAGCCTTTAGCTGTAGAATTTCCATAATTCACCTGAGATATTATGCAAGCGAAAAAAAATATACGAACAGCATCATCAAACAATATCACCCTGTGGCGTCATCGCCACCTAATACGCCAATTAATTGTGCGCGAGTTAAACCAACAATACCGCGCATCCTTTTTGGGGATATTCTGGGCGGTGATTACACCACTCTTCAACCTGTTAATTTACACTGTCGTTTTTTCAATGATTCTGCATGTTGCTACGCCGCCACCGCCAGGAATCACATATACGCTACCTTACGCGCTGATTTTATTTGCTGGGTTAATCCCATATACTATATTGGCAGAGGTGCTTGGAAAATCCACAAGCCTCATTCTCTCTAAGCCTAGTTATGTAAAAAAAATCGTCTTTCCTTTAGAAATTTTAGGAATAGTCACAGTTGGCGTTGCTTTAATCCAGAGCCTTATCGGTTTTGGCTTGCTACTTGTGGGGGTCTTGATTTTTGCAAAAACCTTGCATCTAACTGCACTTCTGTTACCGGTAGTGCTTGCTCCATTGTTACTTCTTGCTTTAGGGATGGGATGGTTTCTATCCTCATTGGGGGTATATTTGCGAGACGTGAAAGAAGCTGTGGTTCTTTTTTTGCGCATCTGGTTCTTCCTTACTCCTTTAGTTTATCCAATTACACGGGTTCCAGATAACTTGTTGTGGGTAATGAAACTAAATCCGTTGGTGTTTGTCGTAGAGGCATCTCGAAACATTTTACTTTGGGGTAAGTTTTTCTCTTGGAAAGAATGGGCTGTCTGGATGTTGATTGGTAGCATCACTACCATACTTGGCTATATTTGGTTCGATAAAACACGTAAAGGCTTTGCCGATGTCCTCTAATCCAGTAATCGTTGCCAAGAACTTAAGCAAAGCATACCGACTTTATGAAAAACCCCAAGATAGGCTTAAGCACACGATGCTATGGCGTTTCAATCGCCATTATGGGCGAGAGTTTTGGGCTTTGCGGGACGTTTCCTTTAATCTACACCCCGGAGAAATGCTTGGGATTGTTGGACGAAATGGCAGCGGGAAAAGTACCCTGCTTCAAATATTGGCAGGAATACTGGAACCGACTCAAGGTTCTGTTACAGTAAACGGGCGCTTGGCGGCACTTCTGGAATTGGGAAGCGGCTTCAACCCAGAGTTTACAGGACGTGAAAATATTTACCTAAACGCCTCTATTTTAGGCATTTCTCCTTCTGAGATAGAGTTGAAAGTTGACGATATTATCGCCTTTGCTGAAATCGGAAACTTCATTGATCAACCCGTAAAGCTCTATTCGAGCGGCATGTTTGTCCGTCTCGCCTTTGCCGTGACTACCGGCTTAGATGCAGATATATTACTGATTGATGAAGCCCTTGCCGTTGGCGATGTTTTTTTTAAGCAAAAATGTTATCAACGCCTACAAGATTTATTAGAGCAAGGCGTGGCTGTTATTTTAGTTACTCATAATACAGGCGATGTTGCCCAGTTTTGCCAAAATGCGCTTTTGTTGAGTCATGGAAATGAAGTTTTTCAAGGTGCCTCTTCAGAAACATTAAAACGTTATATGCTTTTAGAACAGCAAGAAAGAAGTGGGAAAGAACGTCCAACTCAAAATATGGATGAAGAAGTGTCTGAGCAAATACAAGATGCCATCCAATCTCCGGATGATTGGGTTTGGCCCAATGCAGAAGCATTTCTCTCTTTAGAGAATACCGCTCAGGTTAATAATGGTGCTGCTCAAGCGATTCGAATCGCAATCACAGATGCCGAAGGAAATCCAAAATCTGTTTTTGAGCAGGGTGAGCAAGCACATTTCTTTTATGAATTTGAAGCCTTAGAATCGTTTTCTTATCCATCAGGCGGTCTAATGATTAAAAACGTGCGCGGCGTCTCCGTGCATGGGAAAAACTCGTTTGAATATCCCAACGCTATTATTCCCCGAAAAATGAGTAGTGGCTCCCTAGTACGATTTCATCAAAGAATTTCATTAGAAATAGAACCTGGTGAATATACATTTGACATAGGGTTGACATCATTAACGCCAGCAACCTATGATAATCGCTCTGTTTTGCCTCCTCAAGAATTTCGAGATGGTTTAAAACGACTCAGCAATATCCCTGAATGTGGTATGTTTCGCGTTATTCAACGTAAGGTTGGAAACCCTACTCTGCTGATGCATCGTGGGTTATGTAACCTCCCCGGGGATTGCCAGACGCAAATCATCTCAAGAAAAGTAAAATGATGCTAACAAAAACCCCTCCTACACTTATTCATATAACTCATTGGAAATCAGGCTCCCAATGGATTCATAAAATTTTGCGAGCCTGCTTTCCCGAGAAAATCGTAGATCCTACGGTGGGCAATAAACAATTTCTAGAAGAAAAAGTGCGTGAGGGAAGTGTTTACCCAACTGTTTACATCACACACGAGGAATTTCAGCGTGCTACGCTTCCTAAGCATTGGTATCGTTTTGTGATCATCCGTGATTTACGCGATACGCTGATTTCGGGATATTTTAGTATAAAAAACAGTCACCCAGCGATAGGACCTATCCCCGAATGGCGGCA
>JAOZOM010000505.1 GCA_029933275.1 Anaerolineales bacterium
TTGCCGAGTTTTTTCGCTTTCAAATCGCCCGCGGTGATAGCCGCCATCACATCTTCTTGTGAGACTTTTAGAATGCCAGCGACATCGGCGGGAGTCATCACCGAGGGCATACCAGCCGCCGCGGCAGGAGCGGCTTGTTGAGGTGCACGTTGCTGCTGCATACCACCCGATGTGGCATTTTGCATAAGATTGCCGATGCCCATACCAGCACCGATGCCAGCGGTGAGACCCGCCCCGCCACCTTCGTTATTGGCGGCATCGCGCATGGCATCTGCGGCTTGGAGTTGCGTGTAGACATTCATATCGAGCATACCCATATCACGGAGTTCTTGCGCCGATTTGCTAGAGGGTTTGAGACTGCTAATATAAAAAGATTTGAGCGTTAGCCCCAGTGCGGCAAAATCGGGTTGCGCTTTTGCACGCACGCCTGCACCGAGTTCTTCGGTGAGACCAATCATTTCTAGCACATTACTTTTTGCGCCTGTTTCGCCGAGCAAATCGGCAAATTTAGAGAGCAACATATTGCGCAAACGGTCGTCAATATCATCCATCATATAGGAGCTGTCTGTACCTACAATTTGAGTTACAAATTGTTGTGGGTCGCTGACTTCGATGGAGTAGGAGCCAAAACCCTGTAAAAGTGCCACGCCTAAACCTACACCGGAATTGCGAACGATAATCGGTTGCGGCGTGCCCCATTTTAGGTCGGCAAATTCTTTCATTGAGACAAAATAGACCTCAGCCGTAAATGGCGTGCGGTCATTGAAGGCTTTGCCGATGAAATTTGTAAGCAGTGGGACATTGGCAGTGGCGATGGTATGTCGTCCGGGTCCGAATTTGTCGAGTGCTTGCCCATCACGGAAGAAAACCGCATTTTGCGCCTCGCGCACAATCACCTGCGAGCCAACTCGATAATCGCCAATCCCGCGTTCGGGGAAGCGATGCACGATTTCATCTTTCATTTCATTGGGGTATTCAATAACATCAAAAATTCGAGCCATTTTTTTCTCCTTATCTATAAACGACAATAACAAGCTAATTATAGCGTATTTTTAACCGTTAATTATATCTTTCAATAATTTGGCAGGCGCAAGGCGCGGTATCACGGTCGTTAAACGTGGTCGAGATTTTTTACCGCGAAGATGCGAAGAGCAC
>JAOZOM010000506.1 GCA_029933275.1 Anaerolineales bacterium
TGGTCGGACAAATCGCCACAAGTATTCTTTTGGCTTTCTTGGTTATTCTGCTTTTGCTCATGCTTCTCCTTCTAATTCATAACCTAACGAAGAAACAAGAAGGGAAAGCCCTCATTCTGAAGAAGAGAATGCCGGAAAGAAAATATCCGGCACTGGGCGCAGAAATCAGACCTGAAGCGGAAGAAAGTGAAGAATTCCTCACGTTGCCCTCAAATTGGGGATGGTGATTCTATGAAACACAATATCGTTGTACTTTTCCTTCTTCTGCTGATGTCACTTTCCTCCTGCGCGAGCTATACGGATGGAGCAAAGCTTCTCGCCACACCACTCCCCTCGGCAACTTTACTCCCTTCCTTCGTTCTCACCCCTCAGGTGGCACAGGCAAACGCACAAGCCACCATCTCCGCCGGGCAAGCGATGCGAAGCGACTTGGACATCACCGCCACCGCCTTAGCCATCCAGGGCATAGAAGCCAACCAACGCGCTACTGAAGTTGCCATTCAGGTTACTCAGGCGATGGCAACCAGTGAAGCCTTCGGGCAACAAACGGAAGTTTCTTCTCAAACCACCGCCACCGCACAAGCCAAAATAGATGCTACTCGCGCCGCGAATATCGCTTCCACCCAATCATTTGCCCAAACTGCCACCGTCTGGGCGCAGACCGCCACACCACTCTCAGCAACCCAAAGCGCAATTGCGCTGGAAGTCAAAAGAGCTGAAAGAGAGGCATATTGGTCACAAATGCTAATCCCTTTTTGGGTGCTAATCGGGGCGATTCTTTTTATCGTCTTCATTGTCGGGATTATATACACATACCGCCGTCTGTTGCGGATTTTCGAGCTACGCCTAGGCGTTTTCTCTTCGGATGATGGCGAGATGAATCTCATTCTTCCCGCCGATGAAGATGTAAAGCTCCTCTTGCCGGGTCGCTCTTTCGGTTCTGCAATGCACTCAGGAAAGGAAGAGACAACTATCAGCGGGGTGGCAGTAGACCCCGTTTTGCAAGACCGCGTGGTTGCCCGCAATCAAGCTATTCGTCTCACGGCTTCTCTCCCGCCGGGCAGAACGCCTCAGCAGGTGCAGAGGATTCTCGCCCCACCGCAAGATGGGGATGCCGCACAATCCCAAGATTTACCCCTCATCGAAGTCGTG